>JABDJR010000251.1 GCA_013003415.1 Candidatus Eiseniibacteriota bacterium
GGCATCCTCCGGCACAGCTCAAATCGACAACAACTTCATTTGGGCGAATGCCTGTCTAAGCGAAGGAAATGGCATCTTCTTGAACGGCGGTACCAATCACTGGGTGCACCACAATGTCATTTGGGAAAGCTATGACCGCGACCTGGTCGATCCGGGCGATCCCCACGGGATTCAAATCAATGGGGTGTTTGCCACGGTGGAACACAACCTGGTGGGTCGTGGTGATAGCAACAGTCTCTTCATCACCGGGAGCGAGCCCGTTGTGCGGAACAACATCTTTTATGAGAACGGAATTCCAGGGGTACGCGGTCGCGGCATCTGCAACTTTGGCGGGCCCAACACGGTCATCGCCCACAATTTGTTTTTCGGAAATGAAATCGCCCCTATTCTGACGAACACCACGTCTGGGTTCCAAGACCTCTCCTCGGCTGCAGCCAATGCCCTCTCCGGAAGCGACGGGATATACGGAAACCTCGACGCCGATCCTGAGTTTGTCGATCCCAACAATCATGACTGGACGCTCATGAGCACGAGTTCAGCGATCGACCTCGGAGATCCAGTTTCCCCTCTTGACCCCGACGGCACCACCGCCGACGCCGGGCCCTTCTATTTTGATCAAAGTACCTCGTCGGTTCCCGATGGACGCGGCTTAGTGCCCCCACTTCTCGCCCGCCCCAATCCCTTCCAGACTCAGACACGCCTTGCGTTTCCTATTCCGGCAAGTGAGATCGGCGGCGTATTTGTGATCGATCTGCAAGGGCGTCGGGTTGCTCAGCTTGAGGCGGCGGCCACGGGCACCACCGAAGCGACTGCAGTTTGGGATGGAAGGAACCAGAGCGGCGTTCTTGTGGCGGGCGGAGTTTACTTTGTGCGGATGAATAGAACTAACGGCACCACTCTAGAGACCAAACTTGTTTTGGTAGATCGCTAGGGGCTGACCGCTCGCTCTTTAAACACTCCCTATGAGTGGCAAACTTCCCAAGCCAACGGACGTCGCTAGTCAAAAGCGGTTCGCAAGATAGTAGCGTTCGCTCCATTTGCCTTAGTTCTGTGTAGAGATTCGAAACTCTGGTTGCCGGGCGCTTGATCCCACTGGTACTCGGCGTGGCTTACTCGCATTGCGCGATCGGCATGTGCCCCGTCATCGTAGCTTCGCGTCACGTTAAAACCCAGCATCGCCCCAATGATTGGAAATGCGAACCCCAAGTAAGCGGCGTCTGAATCAGACGTAGCCGCAATATAGCCAAACATTCCCGCCGTTCCCATTAAACCGCCAAGCGCTGTGGCCAAGTAACTTCCCGATTGATCCCCCGACGCCCCGACTCCTTGCACACCGAGTGAAGCTCCTAGGCCGCCTACGGCTATCGCAGTCACGATTGCTACACCGATATCATCAAGATCGGCATCCCCCGTTTCGGCAATGACGGCGGCGGACATAAACGTGAACATGGTTCCCACTGCCGCCCCGGCCAAGAACTCAAGAAGCAAGCGATCTGCCTCCAAAGGGGGACGGGTCGAATCGGAGGGGTCATGAGCAGGATGAGCGCAGACCGGCAAACTATAGAAGGAAAGAATGAGCGCTAAGGTTAAGCATACGATTCTTTTCATAAGTTCCTCCTACAGAACTGCGCCAAGCTACTGAACTGTTTCAAAAGGCCGCACTCAACAGCTCCACCCTCACGATTCTATCTTGACCACCTTCATGCAGAGTGTCCAGGGCCCCGCCGCCTTGGTTGAGATCCCAATTCCCACCAGCATGACTCGAATGGTGATGATGCTCGTAGGAGCGTGAAGCGTTGAACCCAATAACCGCTCCTACCACAGGGAGCCCCAAAGAAACGTAAAACAAGGGTTGGTTGGACTCGTTCGGAGCTAGAGCAACGAGCACGAGCGTGCCTATGGCGCTCGAAACGAGAGTCAGCGGAAAAGAGCCGGTTTGATCTCCTGTCGCGCCGATGAGGTAAACACCTAAGGCGGCGCCCACCGTCTCTGCTACCAAGAACACGGTGACTGCGGTTGAGAAAACTTTGTCGCCATCGTAATAGCCGTCACCGTAGGCAGCCAACGCGCCAACCGCCGCGCCGGTAATGCCCAAGGCACCACCAATGACCGCACCGGATAGCGTCTCCCCGGCGATACGCTCCACGCGAAGTGGAGGTTTGCCCACGGAATTTTCCGACCCGTCGTGCGGATGCAGACTTTCGGCAACCGCAAGACCGCTGAGGAGTTGACTCGCCGTAAAGATGAGAATCCCGACGAGAGTTCGATTTGCCACGTTAAAAGCTCGTTGCGAGCAAACGGAGCTGAGGTCCGGTCTCTTTAGGTCCAAAGTCCAACCTCTCCAATTCCTTGGTCCCGGGTGCCTGATCCCACTCCGGGCTTTTGTGAAATTCACTTGGATCATACTTCGCATAGCGGCTTGCGTTAAACGCAAGCATAGAACCGAGCACCGGAAGCGTGAAAGCTCCGATCGTGGTCAGAGCTCCAGGGTCGTCATCGGCCACGAGTAACCCCAATCCCGCCGCCGTTCCCAGCGCACTCCCCATCCAGGTGAGCAGGAAAGAACCACCCTGATCGCCATCCACCCCATTGATGTAAACGCCAAGCGCAGCTCCAATACTTGCAACCGCAATCCCACCTCCTATAGCGGCGCCTTCAATGTTTGGACCGAAACCACCGCTGTCCACGGTAAAGGCTGAGGCAATTCCCGCTCCAGCCAGAGCCAAACCCATTTCGAAGGCAAGGCCGCCGAGCCCTTCGGTGACAAGCTGCCACGTTTCTAAAGGCGGCCTCTGGTCGAGCCTCTTGGTTGGGTGCAAGGACTCTTCATGTCCAGGG
>JABDJR010000254.1 GCA_013003415.1 Candidatus Eiseniibacteriota bacterium
GCGCCTTCGATGAGCCCGGGAATGTCCGCCATGACCATTGAGGAATACTCCCCTGTGGGCACAATGCCAAGGCCAGGCTCCAGGGTGGTGAAGGGGTAGTCCGCAATTTTGGGGCGGGCCTTGCTGAGCGCAGCCAGCAGGGTCGATTTGCCGGCGTTGGGAAAACCGACTAATCCCACATCCGCCATCAGTTTTAGCGTGAGACGAAGTTTGCGCTTCTCTCCTGGCTGACCGTTTTCTGCGCTTTGCGGCGCCTGTTGACGGGAGTTGGCAAAGTGCTGGTTCCCTCGCCCACCGCGCCCACCTTTAGCAACCACAAGGCTTGCGTCGGGGTCGGTGAGATCACCCATCAGAAAACCGGTGTCCATGTTCCACACTTCCGTACCTGGCGGAACCCGAATCTCGATATTTGGTCCGCCTTTTCCAGTTTTGTTGGAACCCTGTCCGTGCGCCCCGCGCTTGGCTTTGTATCGTGAGTTGTATCGAATATCCAGAAGCGTGTGAAGATTGCTGTCGACCTTGAGGATAATGCTGCCGCCGCGTCCACCATCACCACCGCAGGGGCCGCCGTTGGGACGATACTTTTCCCGGAGAAACGCCACCACGCCGTGGCCTCCTTGGCCAGCCTCAACCGTGCATTCGACTTCATCTACAAACAACGCCATTTATGATTTCTTCTTGCTCGTCTTTTTGGCCTTAGGCTTTTTCTCGGAAGAGGTTTCCTTCTTAGCCTTGGTCCCGGAGTCCGAAGTTTTTTCCTTCTTGTCGGTCTTTTCTTTTGTGTCGGCGCCGTCGCGCTTTTCCGACTTTTGCGCTTCCTTATACTCCGAGCTTCGGTAGTCGGTTTCGTAGAAACCGCTGCCTTTGAAGATAATTCCAGCGCCGGTTCCTATGAGTCTCTTCAGACGACGACTCTTGCACTCGGGGCAGGTCTTCAAGGGTTTGTCGTTCATCGACTGAAACTTTTCAAACTCATGCCCGCACTTGGGGCATTCGTAATCGTAGGTTGGCATGGGGTCTCCGAGTCTAAGCGATGGCGGCTTTAAGGTGAGCCAGCCCTTTTTCCAAACGGTCTAGGCCCTCGGCAAGACGGTCGTCGCCCAGGGCAAAAGAGATACGGATGTGATCATCGGCTCCAAATCCGGCTCCAGGAACGGCAGCCACTCCGTGCTCAACCAGTTGAGCGGCGAGGGCAACCGAACCTCCCAAACTTGCCGCATCGGCGATTTTGGGGAAGGCGTAGAACGCGCCTTCGGGTTTTTCCAGACTGACGCCCGCGATTTGGTTTAGCCGATCCACCGCGAAGTCGCGGCGTCTCTCATAAGCAGTACACATCTCGGCCACGACTTCATCCGGTCCCTGGAGGGCCGCCAGGGCGGCCGCCTGAGACACAGAAGAGGGATTCCCGGTGGTCTGGCCCTGGAACTTTGTGATCGCCTTCATCATGTCTTCGGGCCCGGTCATGATGCCAATGCGCCAACCCGTCATGGCATGGGATTTTGACACGCCATTGATGGTGATAACCTTTGCCGCTGCCTCGGGGGAAACCGAGGCCGGACTTAGCGCGGTTTGGCTTCCAAATAGCAGTCGGTTGTAGATCTCGTCCGAGAGCATCATGACATTGTGCTTGAGACACCAGGCAACGAGGGCGCGCACCTCATTGGGTGCATAAACCTGTCCGGTTGGATTCGAGGGGCTGTTAAAAATAAGGAGTTTGGTGCGGGACGACACATGGGGTTCAAGATCTTCGGGAGTCACCCGCAGCCCCTGGCTGGGAACCACAATCTTGGGTACCCCGCCCACCAGTTTCACTTGCTCGGGATAGCTCACCCAGTAGGGAACCGGAATGATCACTTCATCGCCCGGTTCAATCAAAGCGAAGAGGGCGTCGTAGATGGCGTGTTTAGCCCCGCAGGTGACCACGGTGTTGGCGGCGGTGGCAGGCACCTGCCACATTTCCGAGAAGAACTTGGCCCCTTCCGCTCGAAGAGCTGGAGTGCCGCCAGGAGGCGTGTATCGCGTTTGCCCATCCTTCATGGCTTGGACCGCCGCCTCGCAAACGAAATCCGGGGTGTTGAAGTCGGGCTGACCGGCACTCAAGTTGACGATGTCTTTGCCCTGGGCGGTTAGCTCTTGCACCTTTCCGTCGACTGCGAGGGTCAGAGACTCTCCGAGTGCCGAAAGACGTTCTGAAATGTGAGTCATGACTTAAAACGATCCTTCATGGCTTGGATAACGGCATCGGGCACCAAACCGTTCACGTCGCCCCCAAGGCGGACAACTTCTTTGATGACGCTAGAGTTCAAATAGGAAAAGCGAGCGCTGGGCATAAAAAACAGAGTTTCAATATCGCGGTTCATACGCCGGTTCATGAGAGCGAGCTGAAATTCGTATTCAAAATCGCTAATAAATCGGAGTCCTCGAATAATCGCCGAGGCCTTGTGTTGCTTGGCAAAATCGATGAGCAACCCATCGAAGCTCACCACTTCAACGCCTTCCGTTTCTGACAAGGAGCTTTGAAGCATGGCCTTGCGTTCTTCAAGGTCGAACAGAGTTTTCTTGTGATACGCGGCCGCTACGGCCACCACCACCCGATCCAGCACCTTTTGAGAACGTCGAATAATGTCCAGGTGACCTTCGGTTACCGGATCGAATGTCCCTGGAAAAACACCTATGCGCACACACGCCTCCTGGTTGGCTAAATCCCTTGCCCGCGAGCCTGAGAAGCGAAGAAGGATAACGAGGTCCCGCCGTACTGTCGAGAATCCTGAAGATACCATTGAGGGTCCGCCGGTGTGACTTCCCGCTCATGCTCGATCACCACCAGACCCG
>JABDJR010000271.1 GCA_013003415.1 Candidatus Eiseniibacteriota bacterium
GTACTCCCCAAGGCCCCTCAAGAAGTCTCCGAAACGGTTCGACTCTTGGATCGCGAAGGCGTTCCCATCGTTCCCCGGGGAGCGGGGACGAGTCTCTCCGGAGGATGTCTATCTCCGGAGGGTGGGGTTGTGCTTTCCCTAACTCGTATGAATCAGATTGAGCATCTAGATCGAGATAATCGTTGCGCCTTGGTCCAAGCCGGCGTGATTAATTTAGCTTTGAGTAAAGCTGCCAGCCCGGCCGGTTTGCATTACGCTCCCGATCCCTCCAGCCAACAGGCCTGTACCCTGGGTGGCAATATCGCCGCCAACAGTGGGGGGCCCCACACGTTGAAGTACGGTGTCACCGTCAATCACGTTTTGGCGGTTGAGTTGGTGACTGCGGGAGGAGAACGCTTTTGGATCGGGTCCCGCACTCCGGGGCGCGGCGGGCCGGATCTCGTAGGAACGGTGGTGGGCCACGAAGGAACCTTTGGCGTTGTAACTCGCGCTTGGGTACAACTCGTTCCCAATCCTTCCGCAACCGCCACCTTCTTTGCCGAGTTCGAGAGTGTGGACGCCGCTTCTAAAGCCGTGTCCACCGTTATTGGATTGGGGGTCGTACCTGCGGCCGTAGAGATGATGGATGCACCCATCATGGAAGCCCTCTCTGAAGCTTATGGTCTTTCCTTTCAACCCGGAACCCAAGCCGCGTTGCTGATTGAACTCGACGGACAACCAGTCGATGTTCGTGAGGATACGCCTTCCGTTCTAGAGGCCTGCCAAGCTGCGGGGGCGTCCCATGTGCGCCAAGCCAAAGACGAGTCCGAACGCCGTCTCTTGTGGAAAGCACGGAAGCTAGCCTTCGGTGCGTTAGGCCGCATCACCAAGAATCTTTGCACCCAAGATGGTGTGGTTCCCCGAACCAAACTCCCCGAAGTGTTGCGGAGTATTCAGACGATCGGAAACGACCATGGGCTCCGGGTGGCCAATGTGTTCCATGCCGGAGATGGAAACTTGCATCCCATTCTTCTCTACGACGAAAGCAAACCTGAAGAAGTGGAGGCGGTGTTGCAAGCCAGTGAAGCCATTCTTGAAACTTGCTTGGCGCTCGGTGGTTCCTTGAGCGGAGAGCATGGGATCGGGGTGGAGAAGATTGGGCTCATGGAGAAAGCTTTTGGTTTGGGGGCCCTAAAAGTGATGAGCGACGTGCGGCGTGCTTTCGATCCTGAGGCTCGGTTCAACCCCAACAAGGTATTGCCCAACGGTGCCGGTTGCACCGACACCGGCCGAGGCCTCGGTCGGACCAAGCCCGGGCGCCAGGTGCCGCTTTGAGCCGGAGTTTGTCCCCAGCCATGATGGTGAGCGAGGCCGATCTCTCCACTTTTTTGCGGGACTGGAGCGGGGAGCCTCTGCTTCCGGTTGGCGAAGAGCGTTTCCTAGGTCGAGGAAGCTGGCCCGAATTGCAGCCACAACGGGTGGCCCTCGACGAATCGAACGCGACTGTAGACCACGCGACGGCCGACCTCACCGTGACGGTGGGGGCCTCGGTGTTGATGAGTGACTTACAGAAAACCCTAAACCGCCACGGGCAATGGTTGCCTGTCGCCCTGCAACCGGTGGGAACGGTAGGAGGCTGGATCGGAAGTGGGCGCCAGTCGCAGATGGCGGGACGTTTTGGATCCTTGCGTGATTATTTGATTGGAATCCAAGGCGTGACCGGGCGCGGCCGTGCCTTCAAAGCCGGCGGGAAGGTTGTGAAAAACGTCGCCGGTTACGATCTCATGAAATTGATGACCGGATCGCTGGGTGGCTTCGGCTTAGTTACAGAAGCAACCTTTCGCGTGCTTCCTCTGCCAGAAACCTGGGGTGGCTTTCGTTACCCGATGAAAAAACTTTCTCGGACCCAATTGCAAGAGGCGCGTGCCCTGGAGCCCACCGTGCTTTGCTTGAGTCGCGAAGCGAACGGCTGTTTCCTAATCGGAGGGTTCTCCGGAAGACCCAACGGAGTCCGGGAGCGGCTACGACTGGTTTCCGATGTTCTCGGCGCAACGGAAGAGCTGCCCGCGGCAACGTTACGAGGTCTACTCGATGGTTGGGAGCGTCGTTTGCTTTCCGGAAACCAAACTTTGGGGTGGGGGGGTGTGCTTCCATCGGGCGTGACCAACCCCACGTTTCTCCAATCCCCAGGCGGTCCCAGTTTATGGGATCTTCTGCGGGGCTACGCTTGGTGGTTCGACCTGCCCGAGCCAAAAACGCTTTCGACCTGGCGGGAAAGGCTAAAGACTTACGAGGGCGTTCTGAACCTAGACGTTGCCGCAGAATCTTCTTACGAACCCTGGGGTTGGGAGTCCCCCGCAGAAACAGCGGTGTGGAACCGCCTCAAGGACAACCTCGATCCCGAGGGAATCTGGGCCTGGGGAAGACTTCCCGGAACGACCAGCCTTTCGAGGGAAACATCATGAAGCCCTTTCCCCAAGGCGCGGCCGATCTCTGCATTCACTGCGGGCTATGCCTTCCCACCTGTCCCACCTTTGTCGAGACCGGCTCCGAGGTTGAATCGCCTCGGGGGAGGATCTATCTCCTAAAGACCCTTAACGAGAATAGGTTTCGCTTGGACGAAACCCTCGCGGAACCTTTGGACCATTGCCTGGGGTGTCTCGCGTGCGAAACCTCATGTCCTTCTGGAGTTCCCTACCGAAACTTGATTGAGTTCTACCGTGAGCAGCGCACAGAAAAACTCGGGCCTCGATCCAGAAAAGAAAGTCTTCTGATCAACCAACTCATTCCCCGACCCGGTTTGCTTGAAATGTTGGCCAATGTTTATCGGCTCTTGGGTATTCACCAGCTCGCCCGCGGGTTGGCGAAGCTCTTACCTTCTTCGAGGGCGCAGCGATCCTTGTTGCTTGCTCCCAAAATGCAAGCGTCTCGCCCCTCCGTTCTTAGCGCGCCCTCTCCCCAAGACGGACCCGAACTTTGGTTTCATCCCGGTTGCATTGCCGACGCTTTTTATCCGGCGGACCAGCAAGATTCGGTGAGTTTGCTACGTCTGGCCGGATACCGTGTGCATCGAATGGATGAGGTTTCTTGCTGTGGAGCCCTAGCTCACCACGCAGGTTTTCAGAAGCGAGCCGAACAACACACTTCGGAACTGGGTCAGGTTTTACCCCCGGAGCAGATTCTGGTGCCGAGTGCGGCGGGCTGTGCTTCCCACCTTAAGGATCAAGGGATGCGTGTGAAGAGCTTGGCCCGCGCGCTTTTGGAAGCTCCTCAAAACCTACCGGTGAGTTTCCCAGGAGATTTCTCAATTGTGGTTCAGGATCCCTGTCACGCGCGCCACGGCTTAGCTGATGGAGACGCGGTGGGGGAATTGCTCCGGAGTTTGGGGGCCAACGTGGTCGAGCCGGCCAACCAAGAC
>JABDJR010000276.1 GCA_013003415.1 Candidatus Eiseniibacteriota bacterium
TTCGACAAGCGGTTCAGGAAAACCTTATCGTGACTCACAATGAGATAGGCGCCTTGGTAGCTATCGAGAAAGTTCTCAAGCCACTCAATGGCATCAAGATCAAGATGGTTGGTGGGCTCATCGAGCAGAAGCAAATCCGGATCACGAAGCAACACCTTTGCCAGACCGGCGCGATTCTTTTGGCCGCCACTGAACTCAAGCAGCGGTCGATCCAAGTCTGCGTCGGTGAAATGCAAACCGCTCAACACCGACTTCACGCGAGCTTCCGCCGAATAGGCACCCACCTGCTGCAGGCGCTCTTCTAAGTAGCCGTAACGATCGAGCAGCTTTTCCGCGTGAGCGTCGCCCTCTTTCACCTGCGAAAGCTCGTAGGTGGTGCGATCAAACTCCTCCTGAAGCTCCTCAATGTGCTTCAGACCTCGCGAGGCCTCCTCACGCAGGGTACGACCGTCTTCGGCCCGCATTTCCTGCTCCATGGTGGCAATCACGGCCCCTGGACGCAGAATCAGATTCCCGTGGTCGGGCTGGACTTCGCCACCCAAAAGCCGAAACAGGGTGGTCTTCCCGGTGCCGTTACGCCCCACAAGGGCAGCCCGGGTGCGATCCTGCAGTTGCCAATCGATCCCGGTCAGGACCTCCTGGCTACCGTAGTGCTTCATGACGTTGGAAAAGTTCGCGAGGATACTCATATCCCGCGAATTCTAACGCGTGATCAGAACTTTACTAGTGATTTGATTGGAGCCGGCCTTCAAATGGAGAAAGTAGATGCCCGAACTGACGGGCCTACCCGCGGCATCGCTCGCATCCCAGTTCACCGTGTAGCTTCCCGCAGACTGGGATCCAGGTTGCCACTCTCGAACCACACGACCCTGGAGATCGTGGATCTGCAAACGCACGGCCGTGGTTTCATCCAAACGGTACTGGATGCGAGTTGCGCTAGAAGCAGGGTTGGGCGAAGCCATCAGCACGGGAGCGATGGCGGGGAGCTTCGTGAGAACCGACACCGGTCCATGCCAGGTGGCTTCACCGTTTCGGGAGAACTCTTGCAGCCAATAGTTCACGCGGCCCTGAGGCGGGTTGGGATCAAGGTATTCGGTGGTTTGGAGGCGCTCGGTGGTGAGTTGCTTTCTTTCGCTTTCGGACTCGCGCACTCGATGAACATGGAACCCAAGAAGGTCGTGCCCGTCGGCATAAGACCACTGCACGCGGTTCCCGCTCGGTTCAGAACGCGCTTCAAAACTCAGCAACTG
The DNA here is from genome assembly GCA_013003415.1 of Candidatus Eiseniibacteriota bacterium. Classification (GTDB taxonomy): domain Bacteria; phylum Eisenbacteria; class RBG-16-71-46; order JABDJR01; family JABDJR01; genus JABDJR01. Next base: position 1,251 of record JABDJR010000276.1, read on the forward strand.
AACCGGGACCGATTGCTGGGTCGTCAGCTCTTCCAAGAGATAGTTCTCGGGATCAATGGAAACTCCCCAGGCGTCGTCGGGGAGATTCACGGTCCAAGTGGTGGTAGCCCCATCGATCATGCGCACTTCGTTTTGCACCTGACCCGCGGCTTTGTAGCGCACATGCAACGGGAAACTAAAAAGCGGGGCATCTACCTGAACTTGCTCAATGGCTACATTCAGGGAGATGAAGCCCTCCCCCGCCGGCTCTTGATCCCATTCCACTTCGAGTTCGGGGTGACCAGGGTGGTCCAACCACTGCTCAAAGAAGGTGTCGAGATCGAAGCCTAAGACTTCTTCCGCTGCATTTTGGAAATCCTGACTGGTTGCGGTGCTGTACGCGTGACGTTCCGCATAAAGAGAGAAGATGTTGAAGAAATTCTCATCGCCGATGGCAATGGCAGTTTCCAGTTCTTCGTTCGAGAACACGCCATCGGGCACTTCGTTCAGCACGGAGAGGCCCCGAAGCATGTGCAGGATGGCCGCGCCCTTGTTGTACACGAGAAACGAAAACAGGCGATCGACCGGCAAGTGCCGCACCGGGTTCCGCGGGTTGCCGCGGGCCACGGTAAGGCTGTCGCCAAAGAAGTACACGTTCTGGAAGTCGAGGAGCCGGTTGTTGAAGATGATCTTGCTGTAGAAGTGCTCGAAGAAGAGCAGGTCAAAGTAGGTCGCAAACCCTTCGTTCAACCACATGTCTTGCCAGGAATCGAGGGTGACCAAATCGCCCCACCATTGGTGTGCGATCTCATGGGCGCTCACCCATTCCAGGGAACGGTCGCCGCGAACCAGAATCTCTCCCATGAGACTGTTGGTTTGGTGCTCCATGCCGCCACCAAACACGCCGACGGTCATGGCGTAGCGATCGAAGGGGTACGGGTGGAAGGTGTTGTAGAACTCCATCATCTCTGAGGTGTTCACCCAGTCGACGCGAGTCTTGTCCAAGATGTCCGCGTAGGTGAAGTATTCAATAGGAACCCCATCCACCGGGTCGTCGACGATCTTCTCGAAGGCCCCAACATAAAAAGCAACAAGATAGGTCGAGACGGGATCGGTCATCTCCCAAACGCCACGATTCGTTGTCGAATCGACCTTCGATTCGCTCACCAAAGTCCCGATGGCGGTTGCTTTGAGCGTTGCATCGTGATCGATGGTGATCGTTGCGGTGGCCTTGTCCCAAGGAACGTCGTGAGAGGGATACCAATGGCGGGCGTAACTGGGCTGAGAAAAGGTGTGGACACCGCGCGCGTCGAAAACAACTCCCTTGTTGAACCCGCCACCGCACGTTGGTGAGCCTTCGTAGGTCACTTCAATCTCAACCTGTTCGCCGGCGGGAACCGTACTTGGAAGTTGAATGTGTAGCTTCTTGTCGCTTTGGGTGAACGAGGTCACTGATCCGACACGCACTTGGAGTGCGGTGAGCTGAGCAAAGTCGAGAGAGATGATGTCCGTGGGAAACAGAGTTTCGACGGTCACTACGGTGGTCGCATTGACGGTTTGCAGTTTGGTATCTAAGCCGGTGATGTGAATCGAATAGTGCAGGGCATCGATGCTGTCCGGTTCGACAGGCTTAGGAAGCGAGTCGAGTTCCACGCAGGGTGGCGCGCCGGCGAGATCGAAGATGGCGTGCTCCACAAGGTCTTTGCCAAAGACTTCAAGCGGTTCGGTGCGAGCGCGTTCAAGAAGTTCAGGAGTGAGCTGGCCAGACT
>JABDJR010000311.1 GCA_013003415.1 Candidatus Eiseniibacteriota bacterium
GATGAAAGCAATCAACGCCGCGCTAATGGGTGCGAACCACATTGTCCAAATGGGACCATCGAGAGGAAGCTGGGCCATCCCGTAAATCAACCCACCCAAGCCCACAAGACCAAGAACAAAAAACAGAGCCATGAACCCGGTCCACACGTTGGGGCGGGGCGAGAACCTGCCCAAGAGCATGGTTCCAGCGTCCGTTTCTCGGAGCTCCAGTTCGAGGTGTGGTGAAAGCAACGTGCGCTGCTCTTCGGAGAAGCGGACGAAGGCGAAGTTGCTACGGACGTTGCCGTAGAATTCGTTGTTGGTCGCTTCCAACTGCTCTCGCAGTCGGTCAAAAACGAGTTGGCCACGGTTTCCGACGGGGATCTCGAACCGCGGTCGCATTTGGGGTGGTCGGGCCATGGGTCGATGCTGCCCGAAAAAGAGCCCTTCTTCAACGCGAAAAGCTCGGCCCATTAGAAGCTCCGCCCGGCAAAGCAAGTAAGATCAGCGAATGAGCTTCCTTAGCCGACTCACGTCGACTATTTCAAATCAGGATCATTCTCAATTTCAAGCGCCACTCTGTGAACTTCTCGACGGATAAACTTGTAATACCCAATGGCCCTCGTCGTTTCACGCAACCGTAGATCCGTATAGAAGGCCACTCCGCCCCTCATTTTCACCTCACGAACTAACAACCCTGGTGGATCGGCGGAAAACAACTTGTCCCCCCAGTAACCCATCTCGTTCACATCTCTCACAAACAGCATAGCTCGTTGAACCTTCTCCGATCGCCCTCGCGAATCAAAGAGCAGACCTTCGCGAGAATCCCACCACGGAGGCTTGATGGGCGGCTGTTTGTGAAAGCTAACGGCTTGCCCACGATAGCGTGTCCAGTGAAAGATGGTCAGCGCCTGCCTGCCCAACATATGAAGCGTTTTCTTGTCCCCGGCCTTGATCAACTTCATCCATTCGTGAGCAAAGGTGAATCTCGCCAAGTCTGGAGGGGTCGGGCGCTCTGTCTCATTTGGTTTTTCCTTAAGAACCGCTGCGATCCAAACGTCAGCGCGACGATACTTCGCAAGCGCCTGCTCATCTCCCTTCACCGCCTTTCGGTCAAGCTGGCAGTCCGCGGTTCCGTTGGCACTAAGACCAACGTCAAAGGCCCCAACAATAAGTTTTGAGTTTTTGACCAGTGCGCGTTGAAACTCCCGGCGAGTATAGAGAGCCCGTTGATGAGAGAGAGCGTCGTTGGTGGGCTTGGTGGAGGGTCTAATGTCGGCGTGCCCGACCACGGATGCAGAAAGACCGCCCTTGACCGTTGCTGTGTAGGCCAAAAGTTTCCCGAGTTGATCTAAGACCACTTTGTCTTGGTTCCGGAGATTGACGTCCTTATTGTAGAAATAGAGGCTCGCAACATGCCTGGCTCGGGAACCCCGGCGCTTGATCCCTTTGCCTCCCCCAAAGTCCAACCAACTTTCAAGCCTAAGTGTCTTCACCATTTTGTTTACCTTCCAGATCTAGGTTTCGTTCACCTATTTCTAGAACGCATGGGAGACACGATTCGAACACCAGTCGTCTTCCCCCGGCGCCGAGTTGGGGGCAGCTCCTGGTGTGATTTCCCTCTCTTGTCTGGGCGTCTTATGGTGTGAGACCCGAGCCGTGAGACCGAATGTACATATCCAGATAAGGTGATATTTTGCCGCTCGTCAACCTAGCTATAATCCTTTGTAGACCTGAAACAGGTGCAGACCCCGCTCCGGGGCCTTTCGAAACGAAAGGATAAAGAAGATGTTCCGCGCCCCTCGCAGACTCCTGATCGCCCTCGTCGCGCTCCTCGTGGCGGTTCCCGCCGGAGCGACGAACGGCTACTTCTTCCACGGCTACGGAACGAAATACAAGGCCTTGGCCGGCGCAGGCACAGCCTTGTATTTGGGTCCGATGGCGATCGCCAACAACCCAGCGACCCTGGCCTTCGGAAACCCGGGCTACGACGCAACGGTCTCACTCTTCTCGCCCAGCCGCAGCTACACGGTTACGGGCGATCCCAGCGGGGCACCGAGCACTCTCGGCCTCGCCCCGGGGGAGTACGAGAGCAATTCCGACGTGTCCTTCATCCCGAGCATCGCCGCGACGCGCTACCTGAACGAGGACGAGACGGTGATGATCGGCATCGCCGGCTTCGGCAACGGCCAGATGAACACGGACTATCCGTTGGCAACCTTCGACCCCGGGGCGAGCTTCCCGGATACCAACCCGACCGGCATGGATCTCACGCAGATGTTCCTTGCCCCGGCCATCGCCTTCTCGCTCGGCGAGCGGCACGCCTTCGGACTCTCCCCCATCCTCGCCTACCAGCGCTTCGACGCGAAGGGCCTGGCGCCCTTTGGCGCGATGGGTTCCTCGTCGAACATCGACAAACTCAGCAACAACGACTACGCGAGTTCCTTCGGCTACGGAACCCGCGTCGGCTACCTGGGCGAGCTGCTCGACTTCTTCTCCGTCGGTTTTAGCTACCAGACGAAGATTGCTATGGGCGAGTTTGACGAGTACTCCGGACTCTTCGCCGAGGCGGGCGATTTCGACATCCCGGCGAACTGGACGGCCGGTGTGATGATGGGCTTCTACGGCATGGGCATAGCCTTCGACGTGCAGCACATCGCCTACAGCGATGTCGCATCCATCGGCAATCCCCTCCTCCCGAACCTGAACAACGCTCAGCTTGGCGATGCGGCCGGCGCGGGGCTTGGCTGGGAGGACATGACCATCTTCAAGGGCGGCGCCTGGTACATGACCAACGCAGGCAACATGTTCCGCCTAGGCTACTCGCATGGAAATCAGCCAGTCCCTGAAAGCGAGGTCCTGTTGGGCATCCTCGCCCCGGGCGTGGTCGAGAAACACCTCACCTTCGGCGTGAGCAAAGTACTCGACAGCGGGCGCGAGTTCAGCTTTTCCCTTATGCGCGGGCTCTGGGGCAGCGTGAGCGGACCGAATCCGCTCGAAGCGCCGGGGCAGCAGACCATAGAACTGAGCATGGACCAGTGGGAATTCGGGTTCGGCGTCACCTTTTAAGACTGTCCGAGCGTCTCACGGCGTCCACGAAAGGAAATCGATCATGAACGCACAACGAGTGAGCCACACCTACTCTCTCATCGCCGCTCTCTGCTTCTTCACTCTCTTCTCCACAGCAGCGGCCGTTGCCGCGCCACCGAGCCAGGGCGTCTTCGAGTATGTCGTCGAGCAGGTGGAGGGAGACTTCGACGCGATCGCCGAGGCAATCGAGACGGCCGCAACAGCGGGAGGCTGGCAGGTGCTGGCAGTTACAGACGCGGGCGTCGACAAAGATTGCTCTTTCCGCGCGCGCGTTCTGTTGCTGCTCGACCTGGACTACGCGGCAGAGCTGGTCCGGGCCAACCCCGAGACGGGCGCCTTCGCTGCGCCCGACCGCATCAACCTGTTTGAGGACGAGGCGGGAACTCACGTCTCCGTCGTCAATCCCCGCTCACTGAACCGCACGATCCTGATGGAGGACAGCGCAAACGAGGAGATGACTGAGGCCCATCTCGGAAAACTCCGCGCCATGATCCTGGACGTCGTGCCCGGTACTAAAAGCGAGAGGCAGTACGGACAGATCAGGGACAAGGGGTTCATCGGCAAGACGATGGGCGTCGTCGCTGGCGGGAAGTTCAAGGACCTGATCCGCGAGGTCGCGAGCGTGGACGGCGGTGACCTCGCCGAGGTTGCAGACAAGCTGGAGAAGGGCCTCGCCGTCACCGGGAAGAAGTGGGGCCTGACCCTGACGCACTCCGTCGCCCTGCCGGAACTCAACACTTACATCTTGGGAACGACGGGAACTCCGATGGACAGCAAGTCCTTTTCGATCGTCGGCGCGGGCGGGGACGAGGCCCGCAAGGAGTACGAGTGCCCCGGCAATGCCTATGCGGCCGCCTACCCCATCGAACTGGTCGTCACGCTGGAGGATGGCGACGTGAAGGTGCGCATCGTCGAGCCGATGTTCCGCATGAAGATGTACTTCGAGGACGCGGGAAAGATTGCGTTCATGAAGAACATGAAGATGCCCGACTCGCTCGCCAAGGAACTCAAGAAGCAGGTTAAGAAAGGGCTCAAGGGCTAGGGCGTGTGACCGAGTTTGCGGGTGTCGGTAGAGAGGAAATCCACCGTGTGACCGTGCGGTCAACGCGCGACTGAGAAAAAATGGCGTCCCCAACGGGATTTGAACCCGTGTCGCCAGCGTGAAAGGCTGGTGTCCTGGACCAGGCTAGACGATGGGGACGCTCAAGATTGTTGTGAGAACGGGGGCCGTCCTCAAAATCGGCTCAGAAGATTAGCAAGTTCGAACTAGCAGCGTCAACGAAAGCCGCAACCGATCAGTAAATTGCGCATCTTCTTCGAAAACCAAAATGCCTTCGCCACGTTTCGGTTCAGCAAAACTTTTCTAAAAAACCCAATACAAAA
>JABDJR010000342.1 GCA_013003415.1 Candidatus Eiseniibacteriota bacterium
GCGCTAACCTCTTGGAAAGTCTCATTGATTTCGACAATTGGAATTTCGTACTCGGCGCAAATGGTCCGGATAATATCGTTGAAGTCACTCACCCGATCCAAAACGGTTTCCGTTTCGGAAACCGAAAGAATGACTTCACCCGGGAGCGGGCCCATGCCGTCGGGCTCCCCGTCTCCGTCCAAATCCGTGCCTTCGGCGAAACCGAAGCCCATCAACAGCAAGGATTGAGCGCTCAGGGTGACCAAATCATTGGGATCGAGGGGACCATCGGGCCCCAACAAAGGCACACGACCCACCAGGGGAATATCCACAAACGGATCGATGGTCGTCATAAAAGGAGTCGAAGTCGGCGACGGAATCGTTCCCGCCACAATGGTAGGAGCGGTTTGAGCCGGACGGGCTCCGGCGGTTCCCGCAACCCCCAGGAGGGACTCGATGAGAAGTCTGTAGTCCTCTTCGAATTGCTCAACCGAAGTCATGAGGGCCGGTGTCCCCGCTGTGGCACCCGCCAGAACATCATTCGCCCCCGCCCAAAGGGTAATAAAGGTGGGGTTCAAGGCCAACGCTTGCTGCACTTGGGTTCCCTGGCCACGTAAGACGAACTGACCAAGGGACCCTGGTTCATCCCCAACTTCGGTCAGCATCTCGTTGACGTCGAAACCCGACACCGCAAGGTTGTTGTAGGGAATGGGGTACGTGGTATTGACCGGAGACCCTGCGTTCTCGGGGGCCAAGGGCTCAAGTGTTACCGGGTCGAGACTCACCAATCGAACAAGCCCAGGCGATCCCGGAGCACCCCAACCGGGAATGACAAACGCGGTTGGATCGGCAGTCATGATCTCGTTGGAATTGGAGAAGACCGATTTGCCCATTTGTCTGGCAATAAGGGCCGGGTGGGCTCTCTTCTGATGATTCTCAACCAGGCCCAAACCCTGAATGCCCATGGTCAGGCTGTTTCCCAAAGAAACGTAGACCGTGAAATCCGCCTCGCCAGAGGAAACTGCGGGAGCCTCAATCGGGTCGATCTCGGCGCACCCAAAAACAATCACGACCGGGAGAATCAAGAGCGATAAAATTCGTTTTGTCTTTTTCATTGGATTCTCCTCCTAGTACCGATATCCGAAACTTGCGCCTAGGATCTGAGTTCCGGAAGCGTAGGTTCCCTCGTAACCGTCTCGGTTTACGCCATCGGTAGAGCGATCGCTGATAAGCAACACCATTCCGAAGAAGTCCGCTCGCCAATTGCCCGAGGTGTAGCCCAAGCCCGCAGACAGACCGTGGCGATCATTGTCCGCAAGGAGGGGACTCGCCGACTCCAGAATTTGAGGCGTTTCATCGTAGTAGTAGCCTAAGCGCAGATCGGTGGTCGGGTTCAGCTCAATTTCGGCCCCGGTGCGAATGAAGAAGGCGTCTTCCCAATTCTGCTCTACGGTTGAGGAAAGCGAAGTGTCTTCGAAGTCCAAGGGCAAGGAGCCGAAGTCAGACCATTGGGTCCAACCGAAATCGGCTTCAACCGCCAGCTTCTCGGTGATGTCCACCCCCAGAGCAGCAATGAACATAGCCGGAAACGGGAGTTCCGTGCTGACATCTTGATCTTCCGGAAACAAGGGTTGAAGCTGCGGATCGAGAGCGGTGCCGCTTCCTAAGAAGGTGAAGTCGGCCTCTCCTTCAAAAGGAACGGTGATGCCGCTGCGGTAGGTCGCCCCCATCACAATCTTGTCTGTAAGGTCGACTTGCAGCCCAACGTTGAAACCGAAATCAAGATTATTGGATCCTTCAAGCTGAACATTTCCTAAATCGAGGATATCGGGACCCACATCGGTAGGATTCGGTTGAGCGATGTGCCGCCGTAGCTCCACGCTGGAATGAACCGCCATTAAACCGCCACCCACACGAATCTGTGGGGATAGCTCAACCGCTAAAGCGGGATTGAAATAGAAGGGCGTAATTTCGGCGCGTGTGGAGATGAATCGCCCTGAGAACTGCTCCGGATCTTCCCATTCAGTCGCGAGTCCGAACGGCGAGTAGAAGCCAAACCCCAAGCCAACCGTTTCGGAGATGGGGTGCGCCCAATAGAAGGTGCTGGGAAAAAAGACCTGATTGGGGCTCTTCTCCGTAACCCCGAATCCGGGGAAGGGAGCTTCGCCCGCAAACTCACGGCTCACGAAAATGAAACTCGTCCCCAAATAGATCTCACCCTCTTTGATGTGGGCTAGGCCGGCAGGGTTGAAAAACACGGCGGACGCGTCGTCAGCTCGGGCCGTAAAGGCACCAGAGAAGCCGAGCGCTCTTCCTCCTTGCTCGTACAAACTGTACCCGGCAGCCATGGTTGCTCCCGGAGTGAGAGCAAGAGCGAGAACTACCAGAGCGGTGCGAATCATCATGTCCCCAATTCTCCTTTTGATCGGAATGCGCTGGCTACGCGTCGGCGTACAACGCCTCGATTTCGCTTTCGAATCGAGCTTGAATTTCTCTCCGCTTCACCTTCAGGGTTGGTGTTAGCTCCCCATCTTCTATAGAAAGCTCGCGGTTCAAGACATGGATACGTTTGATCGATTCGAAGGAAGCGATATCCCTTTGAAATCTTTCCACACGTCCCATAAGAAACTCATTTACCTTTGGGTTCTGGGTGAGTTGGTCAACACTCAGTGAGCCCAGACCCTTTTGCTCAGCGAAAATAGCTAGATTCTCAAAATCTGGAACCACAAGCGCGACCAGGTACGGACGGCGGTCACCCAAGACAACAACCTCTTGTAAATACTTGTCGGTTTTCATCTTGTTTTCGATCGGTTGCGGAGCAACGTTCTTTCCCCCCGCGGTGATGATCAGATCTTTCTTGCGATCTGTGATGACAAGAAAGCCATCTTCATCGATCCGACCAATATCCCCGGTGTACAACCAACCGTCTCTCAACGTTTCGGCGGTAGCTTCGGGCATATTGAAATAGCCCTTCATGATACTGGGACCCTTGGCAAGAATTTCGCCATCATCGGCGATGCGGACTTGAACTCCAGGAACCGGCTTGCCAACCGTTCCCGGCCGGAAGTCTTCAAACGTATTCACGGCAATAAGCGGTGAACTCTCGGTGAGCCCATACCCCTCAAAGATGTTGAGCCCGGCCGAGAAGAAGAAATCGGCGATTTCCTTAGCCAGGGGCGCCCCTCCCGAAATCATGAACCGGAGACGACCCCCGGTGCGAGCCTTAAGCTTTGAAAACACCAGCTGCTTGGCGACGCGATACTTCATTTCCAGAGCTTTGGGAACTGGCTTCTTTGCGATGAGCAGTTCCGCACGCTTACCGCCAACATCTTTAGCCCACAGGAAAAGTTTCTTCTTGATACCGCCACCCGAAAGCGCGGCATCGAGAACCCTGGCGTACATCTTCTCGTACAGACGAGGCACGCTCACCATAACGGTGGGGCGGACTTCCAGAAGGTTGTCGCGAACGGTATCAATGGACTCTGCGTAAGCTATGCAAGACCCGGCATAGGTCATGACATACAAGCCCGCCATACGCTCTAAGATGTGACAGAGCGGAAGGAACGAAAGCGAAGTATCCTTCTCTGAGATCGATAAGGCTTTCACTCCCATGAGCACGTTCGAAACGATGTTGTCATGAGTCAGCATGACACCCTTGGGCGTTCCGGTGGTGCCGCTGGTGTAGATGATGGTGGCTAAGCTTTCTTTGCTAACCCCCATCCATCGATTCTTGTAGAGGTCGGGCTCGGCACTCATGAGATCGCGCCCGCGACTGCGCAGGTCATCGAGGCTCATCGCCCCTTCGACTTGATCGGCACCCTCAAAAAGAATAAGGCGGAAGTCGGGGTTCTTTGCTTTATAGGGAAGGACGGCGGTCAATTCTGAAGGGCTGGATACAAAAATTGCACGAGCTCCGGAATTGTCCATGATGTAGTCGATGGTGTTTGCCGTCAGGGTGACGTAGACCGGGACGGTTACCAAGGCCGCGGAAAGCATTCCAAAATCGCAGATGGGCCACTCAACACGGTTGGGTGAGAGAATGGCTACTCGATCACCACGCTCCATTCCCAGCGCGACAAGTCCCATGGCGACTTCGGCACCGGCCTCGGCGAAGGCTTCGCGTGAAAGATCACGGTAGGCTCCACCCTCTTTATACTTATACGCATCAGAGCGTGGAAACTCTTTGATGGCTCGAAAGTAAATATCGTTCAGTGTCTGGACAACGGACAAACGGCCCCTCCCAGGAGCTAAACCCCGTATAGACCCAAAGCAACCCGAAATAGAATCTCATTGCCCCGGGATACGGTCAAGACAGCTCTAGAAGGCACAAAAAAAGCCGGAGCCCTTTTGAGGCTCCGGCTTTCAAGCTGTATCTTAGGCTTAGCTGGCCATTTTGGAGTCGGCGTTCGCCTGACCCAACATCGCGTTGATGCGATCCACCAGTTTCCGCGGGCTAAAGGGCTTCGTGATGTAGTCATCAGCGCCGACATCGTAGCCGGTTTGCTGGTCCACATTTCGCCCCTTCGCCGAAAGGAGGATGACGGGGATGTCTTTGGTATCTGGATTCGACTTGAGTTCCTTACAGGTCTCATAGCCGTCCTTCTTAGGCATCATGATATCCAAGACAATTAAGTCAGGTTTGGACTCATTGGCCTTCTGTAAGGCTTGCTCGCCGTCCAAAGCGGTTACGACTTCGTAACCTTCCATGCCCAGGCTAAAATCCAAGATGTGGACAATATAAATTTCGTCATCCACGACCAGGATGCGTCCACGGGACATTCCGTACCTCCTCGACTTTCCGAGTAGACCCTAGAAACACTCTTCAGGGCCCATAAAATTCAATACTTGCCGGAGACAACTCCGACGTCTCTTTCGTAGCTTAGATATCGGTTACAAGGGGCCAGGGCTTTACTATTTCTGAGAATCTCTGAAAAAAGCCCCACTAAACCCTCATTACGCTCGAAATTGGGTAATTTCACCCTACCCATCGGATCCTGTCCGAAGGTGCGGTGTGGGCTGGCGCCGATCCCGAACCATGCAGCTTCCGGGAATCGATTTGCCCTGGTTCTTGAGCTCGGCCACGATGTCATTCAGCATCGCTTTGTGCTCAATTTGATAGCGATCAGATTCCACGAGAGCAATCGTGACCCCCACAAATCCAAATTCTGCCATCTCGCCTTGGCGATTCTCGACCATCACCGCTCCGCGCTCGCGATCCTCAGGTCGATAGTGATCCAGGATGCGACTGTCAAAACGTGATACCACTTCGTTCGCGATTTCCTGGGCACGATCTGGCGTGGAAATGACCACAAAGTCATCTCCTCCCACGTGCCCCACGAAATCTTGTGGACCACCTATTTCGGCGACGACTTCTTGCAAAGTCTGGGCGATGAGTTTGATGACACCATCGCCGGCCGCGTAGGAGTAGTAGTCGTTGAAGACTTTAAAATTGTCCAAATCCGCATAGAGAAACGCAAACGCTTCCTCTCCCCTTAGACGCTGATCAACTTGCGCTTCAATCGATGGGTTGCCCGGAAGGCCGGTGAGGGGGTTTGAATGACGTTGGGCGCGACTCCAGGCAATCAGATTTGTAATGCGAAGGAGAAGCTCTTTGGCCGTATAGGGCTTGTTGATGTAGT
>JABDJR010000327.1 GCA_013003415.1 Candidatus Eiseniibacteriota bacterium
GCGGTTCCCTGCTTGCGAGTTTCTTTCCGAAATGATGAAGACACGGCTCGGAACTCAGAGAACAGCGATTTGATAATGGGAAGACTCTTGTGAATGTCGCCCCAATTGAACTTGATCTCTGGCCAAACCGTATTTTTGGTTACCGTGTTCGTGGTATTTGAATTTCTTTCATCTACCGAATGTTGAAAGTTGAAGTCCATTTGAATTTTCTTGAACGCGGTGGCTTGGGTGCTCGCCCTTAGCTGGTTCGTTTTTCCAAAGTTCGAGTTTGTTCTGGGTGCCAAGGTCTCATCGCTAAGAGTTTCGAAAATGCGGTTCACCTGATCGTCAAGTCCAACATCTTGAGTAAGCCCAAAACGGTAGGCCAGGCCGGGCGAACCATCGATTAGGGAATAACTACTGGAACGTCGAACCGATCCCGAGCCTTGAATGTCGCTGAGTTTGATGACGTTGGTAAAGAAGCTATGGAGACGATTCCTTGAGGACTTCGGTTCTTTCTTCTCTTCCTCGGGATCTATGCCACCCTCTCTTTCGAGCTCACCGGGGGCAACTGAGCTGTCAGGCGTTGCGACTTGCGTGCTATCAATCACGCCTGCCGCACGCTTACGTTCACGTTCTTTTTCAAGCATGCGTTCAATATGAGCATCCTGACGTTGACGGCGTTCCTGAATATCTTTGCTGGCAGAAATCGATTGTCCCTCCGGCGTGGGAGGCGGGAACAGCTTCGCAATGAGCCTCCCGATGGGAATGCGTCCATTCAAGCTGACGTTGCTCGAGTTGTTTACGTTTTTCGCAGGCGCTGAGTACCCCTCACGCGTTGCGTTCGGGGAAAAATCTTGGGCATAGGCACTGTTCGCCGTCAGACGCGGACTAAAGATGCCGCCAAAGGGAGGCGTGTAGTTGGCGGAGATGTTTTGGCCCTGACTGGTCTCGCGTCCAATGTTCAAACCAAGGAATGAGCGAGGAGGCCGGTTGTCTCTCACCAGTGGCAGACTAAAGTTTTCGTCGATGAGATCGCGCTTCGCATTGAACGAGTAGGTGACATTCGTAATCGGATTAAAACTCGTGTTGAGCGAGAGCTCACCGGACTCCGTGGGACGATTCTGGGTGAGATTGAGCTTGGTCGGGTCGAGGGAGTCACGCGTATAGGAAGCTCTTTCCGTCTTTGACCTAGACCAAGTAACACCCAACTGCCTTGGTGTGGGGCGAAGCTCAAGACCGGGAAACAGCTTGAAAGCCCTGGGGTTGAGGCTGAGGCTATAGCTGAGGTTGGTATTGCGGCGCTCGGTCGTATCGACCTGAGTCACGCCGTTGTTAAACGACTTGCTTGAGAGAGCCGAGAAACGCATCGCATCAATCGAATACCGAGTCAAAAACGACCCTCTCCCCCGCGGAGTCCTTGAGATCGAGATCGACAAATCATCTTGCCCCGTCTCGGTAATGTCTCGCCCGGTGTTCTCTCCCGAAAACTCAATATCACTATTGGCAAAGAACTTGGGCGTTTTCTTGGATCGACGGGTGGTGTATTTCAAGGGTGCATTGAAACCGGTTTCTTCCACAAACTTATGAAGATTGACGGTGGCCCCGTAGTTGTAATTCACATCACGCGCTCCACTCCCCCGTTCTTCACCCAAACGTACGAAATCTTCGTTGCTAACCGTGAGTCCACCATTCACCACCGCCACATCAGCCAGAGTCAGCGTTCCCGCGGCTCGCCCCACCCAACCCGTGTCGCGGCGAACATCTCCCATACGAATCTCGTTGAACCAAACGCGCCCATCAGGGATCTTCTTCCCCGAAACATTGCGAACCCCCACACTCAACCTTCTAATTTGGTTAAACGAAGGTAGCCCACGAACCGAGAGATTCAAACCGTCGCCAATATCTCTTCGAGCGTAGAACTGAGTGGTATCTCCGTTGGCGATCACGGTGGTGTCGGCATCGAAGGGACCGGCCACAAAATCTCCGGGACCAATCCCCACCGTCGGACGTACGGTTTTTGCCGCCGACAGGTCCGCCACGTTGATTCGGAAATCGAGCCAACCATCTTCGCGTAGCCTGGGATCATCGGTGGTTAAGCGGGTTGAGACTTCGTAGTAGCTGAGCGTGTCGCTGGCGCCGTTTGTGCCGAAGCGAAGAAAGAACTCCACTGAATCGGGTGAAGCTCCGAGGTCTTCCAGTTTGGGATTCAAGTAGAAGGCAATCGTTTTGTACTGCGTGTAGTCCCTAGTTTCCGGAAAAGTCCGGAACGCCCGGAATTCATAGTCCTCGGCAAAGTTCTGAAACTCTAAGGAAAGACTCTGCTCGCGCTCGGTCACACGATCTCGCCGCTCGACACCGAAGGGAGAAACATACTCCTGCTGGTTCTGCTTGTTGTTGACCACGGCAACGTTGACGTTGGTTCCCTCGGCCGCGAGTTCGCCCATGGGAACTTCGGCTCCGGCGCCGTTAACGATGGG
>JABDJR010000358.1 GCA_013003415.1 Candidatus Eiseniibacteriota bacterium
GCCTACGCCCTCTGGCAGGTCTATACGGTGGGGATCGAACAGATCATGTTCGGCCGCACCGTGAGCCTCACCCCTCAGCGCCTGAGTTCGATCTACGTCAACCCGAACACGCTGGGCTTGGTCATGGCCTTCGGCTTCCTCTTCATGTTTGCCAAACTCTTAGCTCGCCGACATTGGCTGAACAACCTAGATCGAACCCTAGGCAGCGCCATCCTAATTCTGGGAACTCTGTTTTTTCTTTCCGGACTCATCCTCTCCTTCTCACGATCTTCCTGGTTGTTCGCTTTGGTTGGAGCTCTTGTTCTGGCCTGGACCATTCCCCTCATGCGAGTCATCAGCCTGACGGGTTTGATTGGCTCCGCTCTCTTGCTTCTCTTGGGCCCCCTTCCCCCTTGGCTCATCATTGGACTTCGACTTGGTTCGGGAGCCTCGGACCGAAACGAACTGTGGAAAGCGGCGGCACGCATTCTTGAGGAGAACCCTTGGACCGGGTTGGGACCGGGCCATGGAGTGTTCGAAGCTTATCGACCCGCCTTCATGGACACCATGGTGGAACGCACTCTCGACTATGTGGCCGCCGGTGGCGCTCACAATGTCTTCCTGAACAACGCAGCCAGCTTGGGGTGGATCGGGTTGATCTTGACCGTCATGGGGTTCTGGCTGTTTCTGAAGCGGGTACCCCGGAGTCTCCGAGCCTATCGTCAAGGGGACTGGGTAGCCGGAGCGGCTGCCGCAACCGTGGTTGGTCTTTTCGTCCGCGGCTTCTTTGAGAGCGGCACCACCATTGGGCACGGTCAACTCAACGACACCCTGGTGTTTTTGTTTTGTGCTTTGGTGCTCATGAAGGTCGAGGACACATCCCACGAATCCGAAATTGTCGTTTCTCCGGCAGGGATTCGAAGCCTTCGCACCGGCGGACATCGATTTTGGGTGGCCCTTATTCGAGCCCTGAAAACACGAAACCATAGGGTGGTCGAAGCCGTTCCAAATCCTCCCCTTGGCAAAAGTGCCATCGCCGCGCTTTATTGGAATCTGCTTTGGCTCGGCAATCTCAAGCGGGGGGTTCTGCTTGTGGATTCCTCATCCCATGGAAGGCTAGGGTTGGCGCTTCGGGTGGCCAGGCTTCGTAACAATCTTCGAATCATCACCGTGGTGCATCACATGCGTGAAGAGTTTGCTCTGAAGAACGCTTGGTACGAACGCTTTGCTCGGTGGAATGAGTCTTGGACCCTCAAGATGTCGGATGTCATCGTGGTCCATTCGGACACAGAAAAAAACTTGGTCCTAGAGCGGGGTGTTCCTTCTCACAAAGTGAGGCACATCACCTTGGGCACGGACCGACCCTCTCAGCCCATAACGATCGAAGCTCGGCCGGAAGGGAACCTCCGACTCCTTTGGGTTGGTGGTGACTTCGAACGCAAGGATCTGGGGAGCTTGCTGACAGCACTCTCGCTAACAAAAACCGCACATAAACTCACCGTAGTTGGGTCTCCAGAAGAACGAACCGTTCTGGATCTGGCCAAAGCCCAGGTTGCATCCCTGGGTCTTGAGGAACGGGTGACCTTTGTCGGAACCTTATCTTCCGAGGACCTGGCACAGTGTTGGTTCACCCACGACGTCTTCGTAAGCCCATCGAAACAGGAAGGGCATGGTATGGCCGTCGACGAAGCTCTCTCCTATGGCATGCCCACCGTCCTCACGGACTTGGAAGTTTTTCGTCAGCGACTCGACACGAACGCGGTGGTCTTTGTGCCGGTAGGCAATCCGGAGCACCTCGCCTCAACTCTTGAAGAACTAAGACCGCAGAATCGCAGGCAAGCCCTGCAGAAGGCGGCGCTCGATCTGGCCTCTCGGTTTCCGAGCTGGGACGATACCTACACCAACTATGTGGCATTGATCGAGTCGCACTGGAGAGACACCCTACCCTCAGCAAGGGAGCTTCGTGCCTGGAGGACTCCAGCTGCCGAACCGATGAAATCCAGGGAAGCCCGATGAAGGTTGCTATTGCGGCCCACATGGTGGGAAATCGCCCCACCGGTGTGGGTCGCTATGTCACGTGCCTGGTCGATCACTTAACCCAAATTGCCCCCGAAAGTGAGTTCCACCTTATTCTGGGAGCCCAACAGCGTCACGCCCTAGCCGGATTTGAACGAAAGAACCTCGTCACCCACAGTCTACCTCTGCCTGCCGGCATCGGCATCAAGCAGCACTTCCTGATGAGCCATCTTGTCAACGAACTCAGTGTCGACTGCTTCCATTACCCGCACTTTGACATGTCGTGGTTCGTAAGATCGCGGAGCGTGGTCACCATTCACGATCTCAAGTACCAAAGACACCCCCAGTTTTTCCCGGTTGCTTCCAAAAGAAAGCGACTGGCTCAAAAGATTCTCATGAAACGAGCCGTCAACCGAGCCGACCGAATCATTGCCATTTCCGATTTCACGAAGCGGGATCTCGAGGAAGCCTTCCAGGTTCCCGAGTCGCGCATCGACGTAGTGCATCACGGGGTGGTGACACCCACCGAAACGACCGTCGCGGAATCACCCGGAGCCCCTTACTTATTGTGTGTCGCCGAACGTCGCCCTCATAAGAATCTAGAAGTTCTTATCGAAGCGTTTGGAAAACTAACCCAGCGCATTCCCAACTTAGAGCTTGTGATTGTGGGTCAGTCCTATAGTCACTATCAGGGTCCCGAGGCTTCCATTGAGCGCTTACAGCTTCAGAACAAAGTCCGACTGGTTGAGGATGCCAGTGATGAGAAGCTGTTTAGCCTTTACCGAGGCGCGGCCGCTTTTGTCCTCCCCTCCCACTACGAAGGATTTGGGTTCCCGATCTTAGAAGCTATGAAGGCAGAAACCCCTGTAGTCTGCAGTCATGCTACCGCTCTTCCCGAGATCTCCAACGGGGCGGCGATTCTGGTGCAACCTGAGAGCACGTCGAATTGGGTCAGCGCTATCGAGCAAGTACTCACCGATAGGGAGCTTAGGGATTGGCTTGTCCGTAACGGAAAAATCTGGGCGGATCAGTTTACGTGGGAACGCTGCGCGCGAGAGACTTTAAAGGTCTACCAGCGGGCTATGGAGCCGTCCAACGCATAGCTTGGAAAACAAGCCCGGCGGAAAGCGCGAGGACAAAGCCCAGGATTCCCAAGAGGCTCTTGCGAGGCCAGACATGTCGGTCGGGAACCACCGCTCGGTCCAGCACGTCGACAACCGCCGTGTCGCGCACCTCTTCCAGTCGAGCCATTTCAACCTGCCGAGAGAGGGCCTCGTGGAGGCGCTCTTGAATGCGCAGATCTCGAAGCTGCTTTCCGATTCCCAGTCCGATCTGAGGCAGACGAGCCAGCTCTCTTTCGACCGCACGCAGCTCGCTTTCCAGCTGCTGCTTCACCGGGGCGGAGCCGATTTCCAACTCGCTAAACATTTCCAGTTGGACAGAGAGGGCCAAGCGCTGCCCCATAAGATCCCCCGCCGCCAGGGCGGCCTCACTAGCGTCTTTGGTCAGCGCGGTCATGCCGCCCGCAGACTGAAGCTCGGCCAAATCTTTTTCAAGCCGATCGAGGGTCTCGTTGGACTGGTGGAACCGACGCTCCAAAAACTCTCGCTGTCTTCGGCTGGTACTCGATTTGCTCTCCCGAAACACGCGATCGAGTTGGGCCATGTACGCATTGGCAAGATCGGCGGCCATCTTGGGATCCTTGTCGTCCACAATCACTTCGACGATGCCTTCAAGGGTGTACTGAATGGTGGTGTTCGAACGCAGTCGTTTGATGGTCCGTATGCGCGTGGAGGTTTCGTAGTGGGATTGAAGGTCGAACTCTTCGTTTAAACTTCGGGCCACCTCGTCACTGTCCAAAATGCCCAAATAGATATCCAGAAGCGTGATGCCGGCAGCGAAGGGTTTGATGGCTTCGAGCTGGAACATGGAGCCCAGTTCTTGAAGGGCCACCAAACGGTCAATCTCATGAGGCGGAAGCACACTTGCCCGTGCGCGATAGGTTTTGGGAAGGGCAAAGCCCACGGCAACGCTCAGAATACCCCCAGTGAGGGCGGCAATGGCAAGGAACTTGAAGTTTTGGACGACTAAAGCAATCCAAAAGTGTATTCCGACCGGCCGATTCACGAGGCCGCCTCGGCTTGGCGAACTTCTTTGACCGTGTCGAGGATCTTGGCTAGAAGCAGCGAGAGCAGACCCGAAAGAAAAGCAACCAAGAGCACGGTGAGCTTTCGTTTAGGCCAGCTTTTTTCTTGAGGCACCTTGGGCGCGTCTAACAAATCTACGGTTGGCGTGTCTCTGGCCTCTTCAATTCTTGCATCTTCGAGCTGCGCGGCCAAAAATCCGTAGGTGCGTTCTCTCACCCGCTGATCCCTTAACAGGACCGCCAAGTCGGAACCCAATTCCGGCAACTTTGAGAGCTCCTGATCCAGAGCGGCTATCTCTGCTTCCTTGTTCCGGACGGCAGGCGCGTTGGCGGAGAGGCTCTCGCGAAGCATCTGCAGATCAATTTGTAATCGCACGCGCTGAGCAAGAATCTCAGCCCCCGCCGCCACGACGGCTTCGCTGGTTGGGGACAACGCCAAGCTTTGGTTCTCGGCCTGATAGGCCACCAAGGCGTCTTCGGTTTCCGCGAGTCTTGATCGGGCTTCCACCAATCTCTTCTCTACGAATTGACGTGTCCGGCGAGACGCCGTACTGCGGGTTACGCGATTGAACTCGTCGAGGTGTTCCAGGAGGCGGCTGAGCACGGCGAAAGCAAACTCTGGGTCCTCATCTTGAAAGGAAACCATAAGCAAACCTTGTTGGTTTGCCTGGGTCCCCAAACTCGCCTGCCAAACTCGGAGACGCGTCTCTCGATTCTCGGCTTTGTAGCGGGTGGTGAGGTCGAACTCGTTATCGATGAGGTCGGCGAGGCGTTCGCTCCGAATGATGGCCTCTTGAATCGCCGACTCCGGGTTAAGCGCGCCCAGTCCGGCAAAAGGCAAGCTGGACCCCGCGAGCGACGCCGCCACCGAAAGCAAACCCGGCCCGGTTCCCGCCTGTGGCAAAAGCGTGGCCGTGGAGGTGTACTTTACCGGCACCAACATCACATAGAGGATCGCGGCCAAAGTGCAGAGGCCGGTGATGAGGGAAATCAACACACGATGTCGCCACTTGAATGCCACCAGAGATGCCAGAGATCCCGGAGGAAGCGCGGACTTAGTGGGACCGGAACTCAATTTGTGGTCTCTCTTACAAGCAAGTACACGGAGAGGGCCTGGGTGGTGATACTCAAAAGATCTTTGAAGAGTTGCCAGGTGCTGATTGGAGGACGCTCGGGAACCCAAACCATGTCGCCGGCGGCAAGCTCCTTCATGTCTTGGGCAAACAAAACGTCTCCGTGGTTGCCCCGGGTTACGCGAGTCCCCTTTTTGTCCGCAAGACGAGCAAAACCACCCGCGGCTTTAATGTAATCCTTGGGCTCCCAGCCCGGCTGGTGATCGTAGTATCCAGGGACTTTGACCTGGCCCGTGATGTGCACAAAACCACCTTCTCGAGGCACCGATATGACATCGCCCGGTTGCACAAACGGACCTTCCCCATGACTCAGGTCCACCACCACCTCACGTGATCGATAGCTCGTCAGGTTAGCCACGTAATTCTTAGCCGCAACCGGGTCGGTCACGCGGACCGAATCCGGGTCGAAGCTTCGATTCAACACAACCCGGGAAAGAACCGCGTCTTCTAGGGCGCCTCCAGCCAACTGCACCACGTCAGCGACTCGAAGATCGTTTCGCTTCACGCTATGAGGGCCAGGAAACTTCACTGCACCCTTAACTTCAACCGAAGCTTCCGGGTCCCAGTCCCCAAGGCCACGGACAAGGATGCGGTCTCGGGCCTTGAGAGTTTGGTCTTCGCCTTCCCCAAGCAGAGTTTCCGTGTAGTCCGTTCCCGAGCTGAAAGAGTGGATGCGGATGTTCGAAAGATCGGCCTGTGGACTAAGACCAATCATCTCGAGGAGATCCCTTGCCGATTCTCCTTCAACGAAATCGAGGGGGCCGGGATTCATGACGGAACCCACAACTTCAATCTGATGGGTGGTGGGTTGTACATTGATCACAGCGCCGTCAAGCAAGGTGGGATTAGCGCTGGTGTCCCCATGCAACAGGAAGGAGAGAAGGTCCCCTTGTTTCGTCTCGCCGTTAGCATACAGAATCTGAATGTTCCGAACGTCGGCCGCGGCTTCAAAACCCCCGGCGGCCTGGATAGCTTCGCTTAAGCGCATCATGGCGGTAGCCCGCACCGCACCCGGAGACCCGACTCTGCCTACAACGTAGACCTTAAAGGCGCGGGTGGAGCGCAAAAGCAGAGACACATCGGAGCCGCGAATCATGCGACCGGTCTTGGAACCGATCATGTCCCGAGCTTCAGACAAAGTTTTTCCCGAGAGGTCGAGAGCACCGATTTGTGGAAAAACAACGCGACCATCAGCCCCAACGATGTCCTCCGCACTTAGTGAGAAGGCGCCCACGATTTCCAATCCCAAAAGATCTCCGGGACCCAGTACATAGACGTCGGGATCGACGGGGCCGGTACCTAAAAGCTCGACATTTCTCTCTTCCAGGAGCCGGGCACGATCGGAGGGAGAGTCTAAGGTCACCCCAGACAGGTTCCCCAGGGCGGGGGTCTCGCTTCCGGACGACCCAAGTCGAGATCCGCTTTGGGCCAACGCAGGCAGGCTTCCCCAAGCCAGAAACAAGCTCAAGAGAACCGTGTAAATTCTAATTTTTCTTTTAGTTATGAGTCGCAAGTGCTCTTCCATCGAAAGACTTCGAAGGAGGCGATTTTAGGCAAATCGGGAAAGAATATCCACGATTCGCTCACTCGCCTTTCCATCCCAAAGCTCGGGGATGGTCCCCTTCTTTGCATCTCCCGTCAACGCCTTCTTCCCGGCTGACCGAATGGCCTCGGGGTCGACCCCAACCAGCGTATTGGTTCCTTCATCGACAGTGACCGGGCGTTCCGTGTTTAGACGCAAGGTCAAGCAAGGAACGGACAGAAAGGTGGTTTCTTCTTGGATACCACCGGAGTCGGTAAGGACCAACGCTGCGTTGTCCATGAGTCTCAAGAAATCGAGATAGCCCTTAGGCTCCTCGAGGCGAAGGTTCGGGTACTGGTTTAGCTTTGATTCGAGACCAAACTCCTGAATCCGCTTGCGAGTGCGGGGATGAATTGGGAAAAGCACGGGTTTTTCTTGGGAGAGGTCTCCCAAGGCTTCGAGGATGCCCTGGAAGGTCTCCGGAACATCGACATTGCTGGGACGATGAAGGGTGACCAAGGCATAGCCCTTCGAATCGACTCCGAGGTCCTCGAGAATAGAGCTCTCACGGGACCGCTCTCTGTGTTTGACGAGAGAGTCAATCATCACGTTACCGACGAAAAAAATCTTCTCCTCGGGAACCCCTTCTTTTCGAAGATTGGGGGCGGCATCGGCGCAGGAGGTGTAGAGATCGTCGGAGATGGCGTCGGTGACCAAGCGGTTGATCTCTTCAGGCATGTCGCGGTCATGAGACCGCAGGCCGGACTCCACATGACCCAAGCGTACCCTAAGCTTTGAGGCTACCAAAGAAGCGGCTAGGGTGGAGTTCACGTCCCCCACCACCAAAACGTAGTCGGGCTTATGCTCTTCCATGAGCTTCTCAAAGTCCGTCATGATGCGCGCGGTTTGGCGGGTGTGCGAATCGGAACCGATACCCAAGTACACATCGGGACGAGGCATTCCCAAGTCTTCAAAAAACACTTTCGACATAATCTCGTCGTAGTGCTGACCCGTGTGAATCAGAAAGGGATCGAGATTGTCGGCGCGACTCATGGCATCGACAATGGGAGCAATCTTCATGAAGTTGGGTCGTGCCCCAACCACGCAGGCGACCTTCATCGCTTGCCGTACATCTGGTCGTAGTACTTCAAAAACTCACCGCTCTTGATGCGCTCCCACCAGTCCTTGTTCTCAACGTACCAATGAATGGTCTGAGGCAGACCATCTTCAAACTCGATCTCGGGAACAAACCCCAGACGCTCTTTGATCTTGGCCGGACTCAGAGCATAGCGTCGGTCATGTCCCAAGCGGTCGGTGACATGTTCGAGCAAGGACTTTGGTTTGTCCAAGGTGCTGAGGATGATGTCCGCAATTTGGAGCACGTCTTTTTCGTTACCGGCTCCGATGTTGAAGATCTCCCCATCCACTTGATCTGCATCGGCAGCAAGAATGGCATCGAGAGCGCGGCAATGGTCGGCAACGTGAATCCAATCGCGTTGGTTTTTTCCGGAGCCGTAAACGGGCAGGGACTTGTCGACCATGGCGTTGGTGGTAAACAGCGGGATCATCTTCTCGGGGTACTGATAGGGGCCGTAGTTGTTGGAGCAGCGTGTGACCACAACCGGCAATCCAAAGGTGGCATGGTAGGCCATGGCCATGGCGTCACCGCCGACCTTGGCCGCACTGTAGGGATTCCGTGGATGAAGCGGAGCTTCTTCGGTGACCGGGTCTCCCATAACTTCGCCATAGACTTCGTCGGTTCCAACTTGAATGAAGCGCTTTACCGGGTGCTTCCGCGCCGCGTTCAAAAGTGTCAGCGGGCCTTCAATGTTGGCACGAATGAGTTTCGATTGATCTTCAATCGATCGATCGACGTGAGTCTCGGCGGCAAAGTTGACCACATAGTCGGCCTTCTCCACCAAGGGAGTGACCACCTCGGCGTCGGCAATGTCGCCCCGGACAAAC
>JABDJR010000369.1 GCA_013003415.1 Candidatus Eiseniibacteriota bacterium
GCCATCGTCCGTGCGCGTCCTCGATTTGGGCTGCGCGGGAGGGCGAAACGCAGCCTACCTCGCGGCAGAGGGTTTCCAGGTTTTGGCGACAGACTTTTCGGAGGCCATGGTCAAGCGAACTCGCGAACGCCTAACCGAGTATCTCGGGAGCGAAGGGGCGGCGCAGTGTTGCTGGCAGGCTCCCATGTGGGATTTAGAAACGGTGGAGTCAGGAAGTGTTGACCTCATCATCGGGCTTGGGATTTATCACAATGCGGGCTCCAAAAATGAGTGGGACAAGACTCTCACCGAGTCGGCTCGGGTACTTACCCCGGGTGGGAAAGTGCTCATGGCAAGTTTTTCTCCACGGATGCAGCTTGGGGAAAAAGCGCTGAAACCCTATGGCGACGACCCCCATGTTTATGAAGGTTTTGACTCCGGCCTCTCCACTCTCATGTCTCCCGCCGATCTCGATGCGGCGGTTTCAGCAGTTGGCTGGGCTCCCTTTGTTCCTACCGAACTTGTAGAGCGAGAAGTCGAAGGGGGGCGGCGGTCGACCGTGAACGCCCTCTATATTCAGCGTTAAGTTATGAGAATCGCTCGTGGTCTTTGTGCCTTTCTTGGCATCTTTGCCGTTCTCGTTTTGCTGGGATGGGGCTCAACTGCCGCTCATCCGACCCATGGGGATTCCGAGAGTTCTGAGTCCCTGGACCGTTTGCCTATCCATCCCCAAGCCTCCGAAGTAGCCGAGGCAGAGAAGGTTCTTAAAGAAGCGGTCGCTTTCCTCATGAGCGCAAAGATCGGTTTAGACCTTGGGGTCGAGGTCCATTTGGCGGGTCATGGAACTCTCTTTGCCCGCGAGCCCGACCGCCTCATGCCCACCGCGAGTGCTATCAAAAGCTTTGTGGCCCTCGATCTTCTGCTGGAACACGGCGATCGCCTCCACGAAGTGCCAAAAATCAAACGGCTTCTTTATCCGGGGAGTCATCCCGCGTTTTCCGGATTCACCAAACTGGAACTGGAGTCCGCCCGGCGCGATTTGAACGGCATGTCTTATGGGGAGCTTGCCGAGGTGATGATGGGGCAGACCGAGCACACCAATGCCACCTACAACATTGCCTGCAACGTTCTGCTCTACGTTTCCGGGGGTTTGGAAGCGGTGCAGAATCGGGTGCGAGCTGCTCACCCTCTTTTTTCGCAGATCCAGATCGATCACTACATGTATCTCTGGCGAAACGATGGGGACAACCTGGCATCACCTCATGCTCTGGTCGGGCTCTACCGCATGCTGTCCGAGGGTTCCGTCCCAGGGTTAAGCTCAGACCAGGTTCAGCTCTTCCGTCGCTGGCTTCGCCATGAAGGCGATGGCGGGGAAGGCACGCGGATTGGAAAGCGCGGCACCCTTTTTCCAAGTCCTATGGCCCGGATTCAAGCCGGCTATATCGAACGCAATGATCAAGATTTGATCTATGCCATCATGGGACAAATGCAAGACATGCCCGGGGTCGACCCTTCCGATGCCTTTGTCATGTTGCTGGCGGTGGTCGACACCTTGACCGCAATTTGCGAGGAGCTTCCCTAGCCTAACCGGGTTGTCTTGGCGACCTGCCCGGCCTGCCGTATGCTAGCCCGATGGGAAATACATTTGGCAAAGCGTTTCGAGTTACAACCTTCGGCGAATCTCACGGGGGTGGTGTCGGTTGTGTGATTGATGGATGCCCACCCGGGATTAAACTCTCGGAAGACGACATCCAACCCGACCTTGAACGTCGCCGACCGGGACAAAGCCACCTCACCACCTCACGGCAGGAAGCCGATCTGGTTGAGATCGTAAGTGGTGTGTTTGAAGGCAAGACGCTGGGCACCCCCATTACCATGCTCGTTCGCAACAAAGATGCTCGCGCCTCCGAGTACAAGAAAATCCGTGACACCTACCGACCCTCCCACGCGGACTACACTTACGATGCAAAGTACGGTTTGCGAAACTGGTCAGGGGGAGGGCGATCCAGTGCGCGAGAGACGGTGGGGCGTGTCGCCGCGGGTGCCGTGGCGAAGAAGATCCTGCGACAGGATTTTAAGATCGAGGTGGTGGCCTGGGTGCAACAGGTTTACGACGTGGTTGCGAACATCGATCCCTCCAAAGTCACCCTGCGCAAAGTCGAAGCCAACCTTGTGCGCTGTCCCGATGCTAAAGCGGCCAAGGCCATGATTGCACTGATTGAACAGGCAAGGAAGGAAGGCGATTCCCTCGGGGGGATCGTCGGCTGCACCGCCCGTAGGGTTCCCGTGGGTTGGGGCGAACCGATCTTCGACAAGTTGGAAGCCGATCTGGCCAAAGCCATGCTCTCGATTCCCGCCACCCGGGCTTTTTCTTTGGGATCGGGTTTCGGCGGTGTTTCCCTCAAAGGGAGCGAGCACAACGATCCCTTCTTTATGGATGGCGATGCGGTCAAGACCAGCACGAACTACTCAGGAGGTGTACAGGGCGGTATCTCCAACGGTGAAGACATTAACTTTGAAGTCGCATTGAAACCCACGTC
>JABDJR010000398.1 GCA_013003415.1 Candidatus Eiseniibacteriota bacterium
CATCGGAGCCCTCGAGGACCTGGCCGAGGTTACGGTTGTAGCTCCCCTCACCGAGCAATCGGCGGCCTCTCATGCCCTGACTCTGCATCGTCCTCTCCGTATCAAAGAAGTCGGGGAGAGGCGCTACGGGGTTGAAGGCACCCCCACCGACTGCGTGCTCGTTGCTATCCGCAGTTTTCTAAAAGAACCGCCCGATTTGGTGGTGAGCGGAATCAACCAGGGACCGAACCTCGGGGAAGACGTGATCTACTCCGGAACCGTGGCTGCGGCCATGGAGGGTGCGCTCTTGGGAGTGCCGGCCATGGCGCTCAGTCTTGCCAGTTGGAACCCGAATGATTTTAGAGAGTCGGCTCGGGTGGCAAAGAGCCTCACCCAACAACTCCTGGCGCAGAATCTGCCCGATCGATTTCTTTTAAACGTTAACATCCCGCCCTTAGACAAGGTCCATGGGCTTCGGGTGGCTCCCTTGGGAAGTCGTGTCTATAGCGACTCCATTATCCAAAAGACCGACCCCCGCGGCCGCGACTACTACTGGATCGGCGGCACCGAACCCACATGGAAAGACGCTCCCGATACAGACTTCAAGGCCATTGAAGAGGGCTACGTTTCAATGACCCCTCTGCTCATGGATCTCACCCGGCAAGCTCATTTCCCGTTTATCGAAGAGCTGGAACTGCAGTAGACCATGCCGCAATTCGAAGATTACCCCGTAGCTAGAAAACGCATGGTGGAGACGGAAGTTGAAGCCAAGGGCATCAAAGACCCAAGAGTGATCAAAGCCCTTCGGGAAGTACCCCGACATTTCTTTGTGTCTCCGGCGTTGGCAAAAACATCCTATGGAGCGTCGGCGCTTCCCATTGGTTCGGGACAAACAATTTCGGCTCCGCATATGGTGGGGCTCATGAGCGAAGCGCTCATGCTCAAGGGCAAAGAAAAGGTTCTGGAAATCGGTACGGGTTCGGGGTATCAAGCCGCCGTGCTGGGAAAGCTCACCCGCAGCGTCATTTCTATTGAGCGCATTCCGGTCCTGGCCTCCCGCGCCCAGGAAAAGCTTGCCGCCTTGGGTCTCGACGGCGTGATCGTTAAGGTTAGCGACGGGACCCTCGGCCTTCCGAGTTTGGCTCCCTATGATCGCATTTTGGTGACCGCAGGCGGTCCCCACGTGCCTCAAGCCCTCTGGGAGCAACTGAGCCCCGACGGCATTCTGGTGATGCCCATCGGGACCCGCAACGAGCAAGTGCTCATGCGCTTCTTCCGCGAAGGCGATGGCTTCCGGGAAGAGCAGATATGCCGCTGTCTCTTTGTCCCTCTTGTGGGTCGGGACGGTTTTGAGGACGGTCCTGGTGACTCGCGCTAGGTGGATAACCATTGCCAGAGAGGGTTCTGGCCCCTATAGTTAGCGCTCCTTTTTTCCTGGTGATTGTCGGGGCGTAGCGCAGTCCGGTAGCGCACCTCGTTCGGGACGAGGGGGTCGGAGGTTCGAATCCTCTCGCCCCGACCAGCAGGGATCAAGCCACCGTCAGACTCTTGGACGTGATCAGGGCTCTCTCCGGGCCATCACCAGGGAGTAGGGATGCCTCAGGAACTCAGCTTTGACGATGCCCTGAATCAGGTTTTGAAAAAGGGTCAAGATGACGGCAAGCTTCAGCAAGCCGATCTCGACCCCTTGCTTTCCCACGTCGACTTCGACGAAACCGCCTTCGACACCTTCCTCGATCTCACCCGCAAGCTCAAGATCCGTGTCATCACCGAGGAAACCAAAGACCTCGACGCTGCCGCTCCCGACCTCGATTCTCTGCGCTTGTATCTGAGAGACATTGGTCGCTTTGCTCTTCTTACTCCCGAGCAAGAGCAGCAGCTGGGACGGCAAATGCGAGAAGGCACCACGCCCCATCGTCGCGAAGAGGCGCGCCGCAAAATGATCCAGGCCAATCTGCGGTTGGTGGTCAAGATGGCGCACCGTCACATCAATCGTGGGGTTCCTTTTCTGGATTTGATTGAGGAGGGGAACTTAGGGCTGATCGCCGCCGTCGACCGCTTCGACTACAGTCGAGGTTTCCGCTTCTCAACCTACGGCGCCTGGTGGATCAAACAAGCTTTGGCGCGGGGAATCGCGAACCAAGCACGCACGGTTCGCATTCCGTTCCACGTGATTCAGCTCGTGAATCGGTATTTGGCGACAGAGACGCGGCTTCGCAATCAGAACAACATTGCCCCGAATCTTGAAGAAGTCGCCAAGGCCATGAAGGAACCGGTCAAGCGCATCAATAAACTGCGGCGGCTCATCACAAGCATTAAGAACCTCGATTACGAAAGCTCCTGGGAAGCCATGGGTGGGCTGGCCGACGCCGAAATGGCATCGCCCCCGGAAAACTTTGAGCAACAGATCGACCGCATTCTGGAGCACGAACGTTTAAACCGCTTGCTGGGTCAGCTCTCGCAGCGCGAAGAAGCGGTGCTTCGCATTCGCTACGGGTTTGACGATGGGGAAGCACGTTCCTTGGCCAAAACGGGGGAACAGCTTGGCGTGAGTCGCGAGCGCATCCGCCAGATCGAGAAACGTGCCCTCGAGAAATTGAAGAACTACATTGAGCTAACCGAATCCGGTACCAAGCTTCAGGACTTGCCATGAACCTCAACCAACACATTCGCGACATTCCCGACTTCCCGAAGCCCGGCATCATCTTCAAAGATATTACGCCATTACTGAAACAGCCCAAAGCCATGGCCTACATCGAGGATGAATTCGCACGCCGGCTTGAGGGTTCGAACCTAGATGCCATTGTGGGGATTGAAAGTCGGGGGTTCATCTTTGGAGTGGCCTTGGCCCGTCGCCTGAATTTACCTTTCGTGCCCGTACGCAAGGTGGGGAAGCTTCCCCACAAGGCCATTCAAGAAACCTATGCTCTGGAATACGGCGAGGCCTGCATCGAAATCCACGAAGACGCTTGCGCTAAAGGTGAGCGGGTGGTTGTGGTGGACGATCTTCTCGCCACCGGAGGCACCGCGGTTGCGGCTTGCAAGTTGCTTGAGCGTTTGGGGGCCAAAGTAGAGGCTCTGGCGTTTGTCATCGAGCTTTCGTTCTTGCCTGGCCGGGCGGCTTTAGAAGGCCATCGCATCGAGTGCCTGCTCGATTACAACGGCGAGTAGCTCTAGGGAACCACCAGCACCGTGTCTACGACTACCCCCTGATACAAAT
>JABDJR010000423.1 GCA_013003415.1 Candidatus Eiseniibacteriota bacterium
ACCTGCTTCGACCCGGCCGGACCTCCGGTTGAGGTAATTTGGGAACCCAACCAGGGTCCCCACAACCCAGGCGGGCCAGTCTGCGAGGAATGGCAAGAAATCTATCCTAACTTTGGAACCCTTTGCCATATTGACGATTGGGTTGATGCCGACGGTAGTGGAAGCGTCACTCCTTGTGACGATGTCTTCTCTAAAGGCCTGCGCTATCACATCGATGACATCAAACTCAATATCATCATTGAGCCAGTGTCGACGGGAACTGAAAAGAACCGTTGGGGAGAATTGAAGAAGAGATTCTTCGGATCTCACGACAACATGGATAGCTGAAATAAGCGAGAGAGCTAGAATGGGGAGGCCGATTGGCCTCCCCATTTTTTTTCGCTTTGAGTCTTGGCTGTGCCCTTAGGGTGCACCAGCGGCACGCACTAACTTCTCCCCCGCTTGCTTCCACCCCTCGGTCCCATCTTTAAACCAAAGAAGTTCCGTAAACCCAAACTGTCCCGCCCAGGTGGAACAGTTGCGGCTGCGGGTGCATGTTTTCCCATAGCAGTAGAAAATGACCGGTGTCTGCTGGGGATTTACACCGGGCCAGTGCTCACGCAGCAGAGCCGGGAAGTCTTCTTGAAAGCGGTGGGGTGGAATCCAAACTGCGCCTTGAATGTGACCCACTTCGTAGTCGCGGCGACCTCGAAGATCGAGCACAATCAGGTTTGCTGGAGGTAGGTCAGGAACCTTCCCCCCCTCCCAACTGGCATCGATACGACGTCGAACCTCGGTGGCATCAATCAATCTTGTAAGGGGTGCCTCGGGATGAGACTTCCACTCTGAAGTTCCGTGAGGGTAGTAGCTCACGGTGTCGATCCCCGCGATCCGCGCGCCCAAATAAGGATGCACAGGTACACTTCGCGGCGGGCCGCTTCCGCAGACAATGACATGGTCTTTCAGATCCACGAATTCATGCACTCGCGGGCCCCATTGCGAGAAGAACTTCCGCATGTCGGGACCGGACTTCAGCAAACCACCTTCGTCCTGCAACTCTTCTAATGGAAACGGAAGACTGTGGGGAATGTGTCCGCCGGCCCACTCCTCGGGAGTGCGCCAGTCCAATAAGGTTGTTCCTTTTCGCCCAAAAGATTCTAGTGCCTTCTCGAAATTCGAGTGAAGTTCGGGTCGTCCCGTCGCTTGGTACCGTGTCGCCTTGAGGTCCTGCTTGATCTTCGACAAGCCTCCCCCGGCCTCTTCCCAAGCGGAAACACCACCGTTCAGCACCTTAACTTCGGCTTGACCCGCAAACTCCAAGACCCAAAACGCATCTCCCAAGGGGAGTGCATCCCCTCCGTAGAGGACCACCGTTTCTTTGCCCGTCAGCCCAAGGCGACCGAGTTCGTCTTGAACTTCAGAAATCGACGGCCTGGGTGGAGTGCGACTAAAGGGGAACGGGAGCGCGCCGGGAAGGTGGGCCACTTTGTAAGCGTTCACGTCTCGTGTGTCGATCAGCGTGATGCGACTTTGGTTCTCTTGAACCCATGCCGCCGTGACGAGGATGTCTGGATAGTGAACAACGCGTTCTTCTTTGGGCCTCCAGGCATCCCAATTCACTTGGGCTACAGCCGTTGCCGACACAGAAAGCATGGATACAAGGAGAGCTAGCACCCTAAGGGCTCGGCTAGGCGCGGGAGCGAATCGGACTTGCTTAATCGTCCAGGCCGCCGGGGACATGGGCCGTTCCTTCAGCGATGCGTTCGTTCCAGGTTTTAGGACCCTCGGGATGGGGGACCTCTTTCATGGTGATGCACCCGTCTACCGGACACACGAGCTGACAAAGGTTGCACCGCACAGACTCGGTTTCATCGATCCAAGGGACTCGGTAGAGATCGTCGAAGTGCTGCTGGTCGCCGCGATTTGTGTCGGCCATGGAAGCCGCTAAGCGTTTCTTGGCTTCTTCGGCCATAGGCGCGCGGTGTCCCGGGATGGGATCGACCCCCGGAGGGTGAATACATTGGTGCGCCCCATCATGACAGGCGGGTACACAAAGCTGACACCCAATGCACTTCTCGGTGTCGATATCGGCCACCACATGATAGTTGATGTCGAGATCGCCCCATTCCTTATAACCGGGGACGGCGGCACCCACCAACTCACTCACCGAAGCCATACCCTTTTCGTCGAGGTAGTTGTTCAAACCATCGAGCATGTCTTCGACGATGCGATACCCGTGATGCATGACGGCGGTACAAACTTGAACCGACGTCGAACCCAAGGCAATGAACTCGGCCGCGTCCTTCCAGGTGGAAATGCCACCGATGCCCGAAATGGGAATGTTGACGCGGGAATCGCGAGCCAAGGAGGCCACCATGTGAAGGGCGATGGGTTTGACCGCAGGTCCGCAATAGCCGCCGTTGGTCGAGGCATCGCCCACGCGCGGCATGGGAACCATGCGATCGAGGTCGACTCCAATCAAGCTCTTCACGGTGTTGATCAGGGAAAGCCCGTTAGCACCCGCCTCGGCGGCGGGAACGCCCACATCGAGAATGTCGGTAATGCTGGGGCTAAGTTTGATGAGGACCGGAGTAGTAGCCATTTCCATGACCCAGCTGGTGATTTCGCGAAGTACCTCGGGTTCCTGACCCACCGCCGACCCCATGCCACGCTCACACATGCCGTGAGGGCAACCAAAGTTGAGCTCCAAGCCATCGGCGCCCGTGTCTTCGGACCGTTTGATGATCTCTTTCCACTCGTCTTTGGTTTCTACCATGAGAGACACGATGACCGCGTGATTGGGGTAGCGTTTCTTCACTTCCCGGATCTCGCGAAGGTTCACTTCAAGCGGTCGATCGGTGATGAGTTCGATGTTGTTCAGCCCCACTAAGCGGCGCCCATCCACATCGATGCCGCCCAGGCGACTGGAAACGTTTTCGATGGGGTTCCCCAAGGTTTTCCAAACCGCCCCACCCCAGCCCGCATCGAAGGCCCGCTGCACCTGGCCCCCGGAGTTCGTGGGGGGTGCGGAGGCGAGCCAGAACGGATTGGGCGACACGATCCCGCCGCAGTTCGTCGTCAGATCAGGCACCGGTACTCCCTTGTTC
>JABDJR010000449.1 GCA_013003415.1 Candidatus Eiseniibacteriota bacterium
CCGTTCCACTGGGCGATGCCAAAGACTTGCCTTCCTGCGGACATGGTGAACGCGCCTCCGGCGATGAGGGTTCCTTCAAAGTCGATCATGGTTCGCACGAAGCCGTTGAATCCCGAGCCCACCGGAAGCCAAGTTTCTCCATCCCACTGGGCAATGCCCACGGCGGTAGCTCGTCCGGCCCATTCAAATGCGCCTCCGACATAGAGCACATCATCTTTGACGAGTAAGCTATGACCCGAGCCTCCAATACCGATTCCTACCGGCTGCCACTCGGCACCGTCCCAACGGGCGATGTGGTTGATAGCTTTCCCACCCGCACGGGTGAAGTCGCCGACAACATAGATCTCGTCTCGGAATTCGGCGATGTCTCGTACCCGGCCGTTGAATCCGAGCCCTCCGGAACCAAGAAGAGGTTGCCAGGTAAAGTTTTCTAAGCTCGCGATGTAACGAAACTCATCGGAGGCGGGGCTAAGAAACAGTCCTCCAAAAACGAGGGAGTCCCCAAAAGGTTTGACGTCTAACACGATATTTCTGATAGGAGCCAGCGGGGTCACGGTCACAAGAATGTTCCCGTTCCAAACCAACGCGCCATGGATGAAGTTGCCGCCCACGATAAAGTTGTCTTTGGCGAAGTCCTTTTCGCCGTCTTCAAGGACCCAACCTGGTCCGCCAAGGCCCGAGCCGATCTCGACCCAGTCTTGTCCGTCCCACTCAGCCAAGTATTTGATGAGCGTGGAACCGGTAAAGTTGAAGTCTCCGGTTGCCACGAGTTTTCCACCGTAGCTACCGAGATCGTTCACGCGAGCATTGAATCCGTCTCCAATGGGAACCCAGGTGTCGCCAAAGAGCCTCGCCACTGAAAGAAGGAACTGATCTTCGGCCCCGTTCTTCGTGAAGGCGCCCCCAGCAATGAGTTCGTGACCGTGAATGTGGAGCGCTTGCACATCGGAGTTCAGGCCGTCGCCAACCGCATTCCAACTTTTTCCATCCCATTTTGCGATGTGAGCAATGGGTTGTCCGCCGGCGTGGGAAAAGTTCCCCCCGACATAGAGGTCGCCTTGGTACTCGAGAATCGCATTGATCCAGGCGTTCGTATCCACTTCCTCGGTGACGCCCCCTCCGATCGGATCCCAAGACGTGCCATTCCAGCGGGCCACATGATTGACCTCGGTTCCGCCAGAGTGGGTGAAGTCTCCACCCGCAACCAGTTGACCTTGGTAGATAGCAAGCACGGTGACCCAGTCGTTAAAACCGGCTCCCATTTTGTGCCACGCATTTCCGTCCCAGCGCGCGATGTGGTTCACATCGAGGGCTCCCGCCACCTCAAAACCGCCGGCCACGATCAAGTCGCCTTGAAATTCCAGGACCTTGACCACCGGACCGTCGATGCCGGATACAAAAAAGTCGGGGGACCAGGGCTCATTTTGATCTTGAGCAAGACTCAGAACGGCGTCAGCCTGTGCTTCGCTCACACGGGTTTTGTAGGGGTTCTGGGTGGGACTCGCAAGGAGCGAAGAGACCCCTGCCAGAAGGCACGCGAGTGCCAGGCAGAGGGCGGTTGCGGACTTGCAAACGGGATAAGACATGAATGACTCCTGGTGCGATCTCAATTTGGCAGCTGAGATCTGGGGTTTCAGGAGGTACCTCTTCGGTTAGCGCACCCGACGTACACGTACTAGTATAGCTGAATCGACTCGAAGTCGCCCCCCCTTCCGGGCGACAGGATGAGGCGCCAATTGAGCTTAACTGACCCCCTAGAGGGCTGAAACTGTAACCCGATCCCCGAGAGGGCTGGATAGGAACTGCGGATGGAACACTTTGTTGGAGATGGCTTTGCCCCGAGTGAGTACGGTTCTGCAAACCGCGCGGTCTACGGGGCCAACGGCGTGTGTGCGACCTCCCATCCATTGGCGGCCGAAATAGGGATGTCGGTGTTGCGCCACGGGGGCTCGGCGGCCGATGCGGCGGTTGCCATGGCGGCCAGCCTGACCGTGCTGGAACCTACTTCAAACGGAATTGGGGGAGATGCCTTCGCTTTGGTTTGGGCCGAGGGAAAACTTCATGGGCTGAACGGCTCGGGGCGAAGCGGTTATGCAACCACACTTTCGGCGCTAAAAGCGGCGGGCCATGACAAAGTGCCTTCCTATGGTTGGTGGCCGGTTACGGTCCCCGGTGCACCGGCGAGTTGGCATGATCTTCAAGCCCGTTTCGGTCGATTGAGTTTTGCGGAAGTTCTCGCCCCCGCTATTCACTGCGCTGAGGATGGCGCACCAGTCCCGCCCGTGGTGGCCCACTATTGGAATCGGTCGGCGAAGAAGCTTCTCACGTTTGAAGGCAAAGAATTCGAAGCCTGGAAATCGACCTTTGCCCCCGATGGAAAAACGCCGAGGCGGGGAGAGATTTTCCATGCTCCCGATCATGCCCGCACCTTGCATCGACTGGCTCAGAGTGACGCGCGAGATTTTTACGAGGGTGAAACCGCGAAAGCGATTGTTGAGTTTTCTGAGACCACCGGCGGGCGGCTAACCCTTGAAGACTTTGCCGCTCACACCAACGATTGGGTGGAGCCGCTCTCTACGGCGTACCGCGATACGGAAGTGTTTGAACTTCCTCCCAACGGTCAGGGGATCGTCGCCCTTGAAGCTCTGGGATTACTCAATCATCTTCCGCCGGCGAAGCATCCCTTGGAGGAAGAGGGAGTGCATCAATGCATTGAGGCGATCAAAATGGCTTTCGCTAATGCAGACGCCAACGTTACGGATCCCGATGCCATGGCGATTGATGCGGCAGAACTCTTGGAGCCGGAGTTCTTGCGCGAAGGCGCCGCCCATATTGGCGACCAAGCCGTAGAGCGTCGTCCTCGATTGTCGCCCGATGGAGGCACCGTATATCTGGCTGCGGTTGATCGCGACGGCATGATGGTGAGTTTTATCCAGTCGAATTTCTGGGGTTTCGGTTCCGGAGTGGTTGTTCCTGAAACGGGGATCGCGCTTCAGAACCGGGGTGCAGGTTTTTCAACCGACCCCAACCATCCAGGTGTATTAGGCCCGGGCAAGCGACCGTTTCACACCATCATTCCCGGGTTTCTTATGAGAGACGGAAAACCCTGGGGGCCGTTTGGGGTGATGGGTGGCCATCATCAGCCTCAGGGGCACGCGCAGGTGGTGCGGGCTCTCGTGGATCACGGCTACGACCCGCAGCAAGCCCTACATTTGCCTCGCTGGCATTGGAAGCATGGCCTGTCGGTTCAGCTTGAAGTTCCCCATGGCGATCCGTGGGGGGACACGGAGAACGCTTTAAGAGAGCGCGGTCATGACATCACTATGAAGTCGGATCGAGGCGGCTTTGGTCGAGGGCAGATTATTCTTCGGCAACCCAATGGAGTTTATGTCGCGGGGACCGATGCCCGCGCGGACGGAATTGCGATTGCCTACTGAGCCGGTTCGCTAATTGACGGGGTGACAGTCTCGTCGCTGACGGCGGATCGTGAAAATCTTGAGTGAAGCGGAAGCAGGCCGCCAACAAGTAGTCCCATGACAAACCCGCCGACATGACCGAAGTAGTCCGCATTTAAGAGAGCGGGTAAAACCATGATGGCAATCATCCCGACGTAAACACGTTTGGCTTTCCATCGTTGTCGGTCGGTGAATTTAGAGCGATGGCGAATCAGAAAACTGATCAAAACTCCCCAAAAGCCAAAGGCAACTCCGGAGGCTCCCACACTGAGGGGAGCACCATCGTGACCGAGGTACGACAGGAAGCTAGAGCCAAACCCGAGGATGGGGTACAGAATGAATACCCACCGCGCTCCCATGAGAACTTCAATGGCACCGGCCCCGAAAAGAATTGAAACCGCGTTGCCGAAAAGATGTTGTGGGCTCACATGCATGACGGTGGGGGGCCACCACCACCAAAAAAAGTTGCGATCGTGAACTTCATACCACCAACCTGCGAGGAGGGCATAGAGGGATGACTCGTAGCGTTGTCCCCATTGAATCACCAAGAAACCGAAAACGAGAATGTTCACAAGCAAGATGGCTTCGGTGGCAGAAACACCTTTCTTCGGAAAGATGATCTTGAGCACGTTAGGAGTTGGGGGAGGCGGTGTCTTTGCCTCCTCGCGCTCAGTGCGGCGAAAAACATCGAACTGGTGAGCCGGGATCCATCCGCCCGAGGTTTGGACTAGAGCGGGGCCGGGAATGCGACCATCGTCCATCCATACTTCCCACTCACGACGTTCGAGCCATACCTCGTCGCCGTCGATAATGGTCAGGATCATGGGGTTGGGAGGGGAATGCATCATCATAGATTGAGGTAATGAACTAACTTGGTACTATACCTTGGATACTTGTGAATATTTCCACAAAGCAATCATGGCACGAGGAGGCATTTATGGCGAAAGCGGTTTGGCAGGGCGTTGTCCTGGCCGAGAGCGACAAGACCGTAGAAGTCGAAGGCAATCAGTATTTTCCCCCGGAATCCCTTAAAAAAGAGTTCTTTCAGGGCAATGCATCGACCACGGTGTGTCCCTGGAAAGGGACCGCCAACTACTACGATGTGGTGGTGAATGGAAAGACCAATGAAGGGGCGGCTTGGTTCTACAAGACTCCCAAAGACGCAGCCGCTCAGATCAAAGATCACGTGGCGTTTTGGAAGGGTGTGGAAATCACATCCTAAGCCCGTTCACAAAGGTCCGCCGTTTATTGAAGCCGTTTATTGAATCTGCCGCTTATTGAAACGGTGTGTCCGACGTCTTAGTCTAGTTCCGTTTCAACCGCAACTTGGGAATCTAATCCTGAGTTGCGGTTTTTTTCTTGCCGGAAGGCCGCCGATTTTTGAAAAGGGCTTTCCGCAAGCAGCGCTTCCATGGCATCAGATGCGCGATTCGCATGATAGGACGAGCGCACGAGTGGCCCGGACTCAACATAGACAAACCCAAGATCCATGGCGATGTCGTAAATCTCTTTAAACTCCTCCGGGGTGTAGTACTTCTGAACCGGCAAGTGACGTTTGGTAGGTTTCAGATACTGACCCACGGTGAAGATGTCGACATCGGACTTGCGTAAGTCTTTCATGAGCTGAATCAGCTCGGGCATGGTTTCGCCAAGGCCAACCATGATGCCGGATTTGGTAGCACCAATCTTTGTGCCTCGATATTCCGCGGCAAGTTTGAGCAATTCCAGAGTGCGGCCGTAGACGGCCTGGGGGCGAACTCGTCGATAGAGTCGTTCCACACATTCGGTGTTGTGAGCGAGGACATCGGGTCCCGCATCAAGCAGAATGTCGAGAGCGTCAAAGTTGCCGTTGAGATCGCTAATAAGAACTTCGACTCGACAATCGGGTTTGTGCTCCCGAATAGCCTGAATCGTTTCCGCGAAATGGGTGGCCCCTTCGTCGGGCAGATCGTCGCGATTGACTTGGGTGATCACCGCGTGGTTCAGACCAAGGTGAGCCACCGCTTCCCCAACATGGCGAGGCTCATCGGGGTCGAGATATCCTGGCTTACCCTTGTCGACACTGCAGAACATACATCGCCGGGTACAAATTTCACCCATTACCATGAAGGTGGCGGTTTTCTCGCGACCCCAACACTCAAAAATGTTAGGACATCTTGCTTCTTCACAGACTGTGTTGAGCTTGAGTCCTTTGACAAGTTTCTTCACGTCGCGGTAGGCGTCGGTGTTGTTGAGCTTGATCTTGATCCAGTCCGGACGTTTTGGTTCCGGGGGCTTTACCCGTGGCATTCTGTTTCCTTCCAACGCAAGTCGCGATCAAATATTTCGGCAAAGTGGGGAGCAAATCGCTCGCCAACCTTTTCCAAGGATGGGCTTGAGCCAAGTAGTTTGGCCATACTCGTCACGCCCTTGTTTTGAATGCCGCAGGGAATAATGGTGTTGAAGTGATCGAGGTTCGTATGGACGTTGAGGGCAAACCCGTGGCTTGTGACCCAACGAGAAATGCGCACTCCAATCGCTGCAACTTTTTCATTCCCTACCCACACTCCGGTGAGTCCCTGAATGCGACCACTTTCAATTCCGAACTCGGCCAAGGTTCGAATCAGGGCCTCTTCTAAACCTCGGACATACTTACCAACATCTTTTTGATCGGGGGCCAAGCACATGATTGGATACCCAACCAACTGGCCGGGGCCATGGTAGGTCACATCGCCGCCTCGGCCACAGGTGTGAACCTCGATTCCCTCGGCGCTCAATACATTCGCCGACGCCACGATGTTGGATTCGCTGGCGTTTCTGCCCAAGGTGAGAACGGGTGGATGCTCCAGCAACAACAGGTGCTCGTCTTGGCCGCCATCCTTGAGGTCTCGAGCAAGGCGGTCCTGGAGATCCAGGCCGTCCTGATAGGACACCCGCCCCAAGAAGCTCGTGTTCAGGGAGCGCCTTTCGGTCTTGATGCTGGAAAGATCGGTTTCGATTGCCATGACTACTGGATATTACCAGCTTCCAGGAAGGCTTTGACGTGAGCCATGAAAAGTTCCGCCATGGCGCCGTCGACCAACCGGTGGTCGTAGGACAGGGCGAAGTAGGAGCGGTGACGGATCGCGATGGCGTCGTTTACCACGACGGGTCGTTTTTCGATGGTTCCTACGCCCAGAATGGCCACCTGCGGCTGGTTGATGATGGGGGTTCCCATCAGGCCGCCGTAGACTCCGGGATTGGTGATGGAAAAAGTTCCCTGCTGCACATCGTCGGGAGTGAGTTTCTTGTTGCGGGCACGGTGAGCCAGATCATTCACGCTCTTGGCTAAGCCGAACAAGTTTTTCTCCTCCGCGTTGTGAATGACCGGGACAATAAGTCCCTTGCCATCTTCAAGGGCAACCGCAACGCCAAGGTTAATGTCTTTCTTAAAGACAATGTTCTCATCCATGACGGAGGCATTGAGGTAAGGGTAGGTTTTGAGCCCCTCTACC
>JABDJR010000488.1 GCA_013003415.1 Candidatus Eiseniibacteriota bacterium
GTTTGGTATCCCGCAACCGATGTCTATCAGACGGAAGACGGTTTTGTCGTTCGCATGGAGCTGAGCGGTGTCCGTCGAGACGATCTCCAAATTGTCATGCAGGGAAACCTTTTGGAGGTCCGTGGACTTCGCAGATCCGGACTTCCTCCCGGGCGCAAACGCTTTCACAATTTAGAAATCGCCATGGGTCCTTTTCTTCGGCAGCTCAAAGTGCCCACGGAATTTGCGCAGGGCGAAGCGAAGGCCTCGTACAACGATGGTATTTTAGAAATTAAATTGGGTGGGAAAATGAAAAGGAAGGGTGGCGTGGTGCGGATTGAGTTAGTGGGAGGTGGAGAATGAGTTCCGACGATTTGACGGTCACCACCGAAGCCGGAGTTTCCCTAGAGATTCCTCCGGAGCTTCCCATCGTCCCGCTAAAGGGGCTCGTCGCCTTTCCGAATATGATGTTCCCTCTGGTGGTTTCAGAACCTTCGCTGCTTGAAATGGCGGACGATGTTCTGGGGGGGAGCAAGATGATTGGCCTCTTCAGCGTGCTCCCCGAGGCAGCGAAGCCCGATGTGGGGCAGGTCCTCACCGAATCCAGCGACGATCCTGCGATCCTCACCGAGATCGCAACCACGGAAAAGGCTCAGAATTTCACCTCCGTAGGAACGGTGGCGCAAATTCAAAAAATGCTCCGTTTTCCCGACGGCGGCATGCGTCTTTTGGTTCAGGGAGTCGCCCGCGTCCAGATGGTCCGCGTAAAACAAACCGAGCCGTATATGGCGGCTTCGGTTCGGGTGATCCACATCGACGAGCCGGAGAGCAAGCGCACCGAGGCTTTGCGCAGAAATGCGGTGGAGTTGTTCCAGGATCTGGTCGACGCCAGCGGTTACCTTTCCGAAGAACTGAAAATTGTGGTCATGAACATTGAGGGGACCGGTCGCCTCAGCGACTTTCTCGGCTCGAACCTGAATCTGTCTTTGGAAGACAAGCAGGCGTTGCTTGAAGAACTCGATCCGGTAACACGACTGGAAACGGCCACCGCCTTCATGATTCGTGAACTTGAAATCTTGGCCTTAGGAAAACAGATTCAAGATCAGGTGCAGTCGGAAATGTCTCAAAATCAGCGCGAGTTCTTCTTGCGACAGCAGCTGAAGGCTATCCAACGGGAACTTGGCGAAGACGATGCCGACAGCGAAATCGCAGAGCTTAGAGAGCAGATTCAAAAAGCCCAAATGCCGGAAGAGGCCGAGGCGGCAACTCTCAAAGAGTTGGGGCGTCTGGAGAAGATGCCTCCCCAGGCGGCCGAATATACGGTGGCCAAGAACTACATCGACTGGATGCTCTCGCTACCGTGGACTCCAACCAAAAGACCCAAAATTGATATCCCCAAGGCCGAGCGTATCCTGAACGAAGACCACTACGATCTTGAAGAGGTGAAGGAACGCATTCTTGAGTATTTGGCGGTTCGAAAACTTCATGACAACCCCAAGAGTCCCATCCTTTGTCTGAGTGGCCCTCCCGGAGTTGGAAAAACCTCGCTTGGAAAGTCTATTGCGCGCTCCCTCGACCGACCGTTCGCTCGACTAGCTTTGGGCGGGTTGCACGACGAAGCCGAGATCAGGGGTCATCGACGGACCTATATTGGAGCCATGCCTGGGCGCATTATCCAGGCCATCGTGAGCGCAAAGGCCATGGACCCGGTCTTCATGCTCGATGAGATTGACAAGGTAGGGAAGGACTTTCGTGGAGATCCCACCTCGGCGCTGCTTGAGGTTCTGGACCCGGAACAGAACAACAGTTTCCAAGATAACTACCTGAACGTTCCCTTCGACCTCTCAAGAGTGATGTTCATCACCACCGCTAACGCCTTGTACCAAATTCCAGGTCCCCTCCGGGATCGGATGGAAGTGATTGAACTTCCCGGCTACGTCACTTCGGAGAAAGTTCAAATCGCCAAGCGCTATCTCATTCCCAAGGCCCTTGAAGATAACGGTATTGCATCGAAACACCTCAAGTTTACCCAGCCTGCGTTGGCGGCCATTGCCAATCAGTACACGCGCGAGGCTGGGGTTCGTAACTTGGAACGCCAAATCAATCGAGTGGCCAGGAAAGTTGCGACACAAGTAGCGCGGGGTAAACGGCCAAAGGTCGTCCTCAAACCCGATCAGATTTCAAAGTATCTTGGCAAACCTAAGATCCACCGCGAGTCTCGCGCACGCCGAGCGCAGGTGGGAGTAGCAACCGGGATGGCTTGGACTCCGTTTGGGGGAGAGATTCTTTTTATTGAAGCTTCCGCCATGCCGGGCAAAGGCCAACTGACGCTCACCGGGCAACTCGGAAACGTCATGCAGGAGTCCGCACAGGCGGCGCGGTCTTGGATCCGTGCCAACTTGCCGAAGCTTGGTGTCGAACACAACACGTTTACGAAGATTGACATTCACATTCACGTGCCGGCCGGGGCGATGCCCAAAGACGGACCTTCCGCTGGCGTGGCTATGGTTACCGCGCTTGCTTCCTTGGTGACCGGGCGACCGGTACGCCCGGATACGGCGATGACAGGAGAGATCTCCTTGCGAGGTCAGGTGTTGCCTATTGGCGGCTTGAAACAAAAGATGTTGGGTGCGAAGCGCGCGGGAATTAAGCGAGTTCTCTTTCCGGCTCAGAACGAGAATGACTTTGAAGAGATTCCAGACCAATTGAAGCGAGGGGTCGAAGGAATTCCTGTGAGTTCGATCGACGAGGTTCTCGAGGAAACCCTAAAACCGAAACGTAGGCGCTGATGTCTCGTTTGCTCGTGCGCCTCGGGTCTATGGGAGACGTCATCTTGGCAACTGCGGCGGCCACCGCTTGGTTCAACAAGTGTGGCGCGCCCGTCGACTTCTTAGTGAAAGAAGAGTGGTCTCCACTTTTAGCGAATCACCCTGCGATTCGTCGCGTCATCCCTTTGAAAGACGAGGATCGGGGAACGGCTGGGCTGAGACGACTGGCCGAGCGTCTTAGAGAAAATCAATACGAAGAGGCGGTTGATCTACAGGGCTCCACACGGAGTCGTTCCCTCATCCGTTTGGCTGGAATTCCCTCGGTTCGGCGAGCCTCAAGAGCCAGTCTGCGAAGAAAACTGCTCGTTCACTTTCATCGCTTTGGGCCTCCGCCCAGCCATCGCGTGGTCGATACGTTCGTGCACGCCGTCGACCCCTTTGCCACCGCCACGCCCTCCGTAGTTCCTGGAGCGGACATTGAGGCCGAGGCGGAGCGTTTCCTGGGCCCCGGGGCGCCTGTGGTTGCCTTGGTTCCCGGTGCCAAACACATGACCAAGCGCTGGCCGGTCCTGAACTTCATTGCCTTGGGGCAGACTTTGGCGGAAAAGCATCGGGTTCTCGTATTTTTTGGCCCTGGAGAAGATGAGCTGGAGAAAACCTGGAGATCCGAATGGCCGGAAGGCTGGGTAGGGGTCAGGGAGCCTCTGGCCATGGTTAGTGGCCTTCTCAAGGCATCTTCGGTGACCGTCACCGGGGACACTGGGCTCATGCACTTGTCAGCCGCCGTGGGGACCCCCGTGGTTGCGCTCTTTGGGCCCACGGTTGAGGCATTTGGTTTTTTCCCATCCGGGCCAAACCATGAGATAATACAGCGGTCTCTAGCTTGCCGACCGTGCTCACTCCATGGGGGCTCCCGTTGCCCGAAAGAGCATTTCCGCTGCATGCGAGACATTTCACATCAAGACGTTTGGAATGCCGTCCAACGTCGTCTAGGTCCCAAACCCAAAGAATCGCGACACACAAGCTCTGCATCGAGGAGATGAACCCGAATATGTCACGACTCCTACTACTCAATCTCAGAGAGCAGGATGCTGATGTTCTCACCCGTATCCGTGAGATCACCCCAGAACCCGAGGTTTTGGTTTTCCATCAGGATCCGAACGCCCTGATCATGCGATTGGCGAATCTCGCTGAGTTGCCTTCAAGTACCGACCGCCCGGTGCCACAGGATGATGATGTAGTGGTATGGCCGAAAGACCCAAAGGACACGTTTGTTGAAGCCTGGGCCGACCTTGGTTCCAACATTGTGTCACCACAACACTTCTCTAAAGAAACCTGGGAGGATCGAATGAATTCCAAGCGCCCCGAAAAGAGCGCACCCAAGTTGGCTCCGGCTCCGACTCCGTCGGCACCGAAAGAATCTCCGGCTCCGACACCGTCAGCGCCAAAAGAATCTCCAGCTCCGACTCCGTCGGCGCCCAAAGAATCTCCAGCGCCAACACCCTCGGCTCCGAAAGAATCTCCTGCGCCAACACCATCAGGTCCCAAGGAATCTCCGGAACCGACCCCGTCGGCACCGAAGACGTCCCCTGCTCCAACACAATCTGCAACGAGTGAAACTATGCCTATCTCTGCTCTTGAATCCCCCGAAGCTTCCTTCCGTTACCTTGCCGAACAAGCGATCGGTTCTTCCGGAATCGCAACCTTGTGGTGGGATGGTGGCATCGGATACTGGGCCCCTTGGGCCTGGACTGGAAACCCGCCCGCGGGTCAGAACCTCAAGCCGCAAGGCGGTCTCGACATCCCAACCAACTGGGGTCGTTTCCGGCTTACCGGTCGCGAAGTAGAGAACGTCAAATGGAATCGCGATGCGCTCAAGCGCGTTGCCGAAGACATGGCTCTCCGTGACCTCATGGCTTGGAACAAGCGTGCGTCTGAAATGAAAGGCGCTAGCCGAATCAGCAATGCGTCGAGTTCATCGGACATCGCCAATTGGTTCGAGCAAGTCTTCTCCGACCTTGATCCGAAGTCGGCTATGGTGTGGCGCTCCCAAGAAAAAGGATGGTCCCTTGTCACCACCCATGGTGAAGGACTTGCCTTTAGTGGAGACCTCACCCTTCCCTTCGATCTCCTAGCCCCAACTTTCGAAGCTACGGGAACTCCGTGGACGGTTTGGGAACCGACCAACGGTGTTCGCACTTACTTCCAGTTCTC
This sequence comes from Candidatus Eiseniibacteriota bacterium, assembly GCA_013003415.1. GTDB lineage: Bacteria > Eisenbacteria > RBG-16-71-46 > JABDJR01 > JABDJR01 > JABDJR01. Next base: position 4,962 of record JABDJR010000488.1, read on the forward strand.
GGCTGAAGACCCCCGTTGGGCGCTTCGCATGCGACGTTTGGAAGCAGCAACTGAAGTTGGAGGCAACCATCGCTGATGGATTCTTCCATCCGAGTTCTCCCGGATGCCTTGGTGGGTCGCATTGCCGCCGGAGAGGTTGTTGAGCGACCCGCTTCGGTCATCAAAGAACTCGTAGAAAACTCACTCGATGCGGGGGCCGCCCACATCGAGGTGAGTTTGGATGGAGAGCCCCAACAGTTCATGCAAGTCGCCGATGACGGCAAGGGTATTTCCGCCGAGGAACTTACCCTTGCCGTTCAACGCCACGCGACGAGCAAGATTCAAGAATCCGACGATCTCACCCAAATTCACACCTTGGGTTTCCGGGGAGAAGGGCTGGCCGCAATTGGGGCGGTCGCTCGACTGCGCCTATCCTCGCGTCCGCTTGATTCTGAGATGGGTGCGTCTGTCTTCGTTGAAGATGGTCGCATCGGAGCGGTTGAGCCTATCGCTCGAGCCCACGGGACGACGGTCGAGATTCGCGATTTGTTTTTTTCGACTCCGGCCCGACGACGCTACCTCAAGTCACAAACGGCAGAGGTGCGGGCGATATCGCAACTGCTTCAGGCCTACGCCCTAGGCAATCCCGGGGTCGGGTTCTCCCTGATGCAGCGGAGCAAGCAGGCCTTTCATTTTCCGGCCGCTCCCGATCTGGCCTCCCGGGCGGCGCAGATTCTGGGAGCGAAACGTCTCGATCGCATGTTCCCGGTTGAAATCGAAGAAGCCGATCTTGCTCTGGAAGGCTTCCTAGGAGCGCCTGAAGATTCTCGAGCCCGAAGTGGGCACCAGATCTTCCTGGTGAACGGACGGTGGGTAACGAGTCCACTGCTCCGCCAAGTGGTCCGCCAGGCCTATAGCGACTTGATTCCTCCCGGGCGTCACCCGGAGGCCCTGCTGTCTCTGCGGCTGCCCCCCGAAGACGTGGATGTGAACGTGCATCCCACCAAAAAAGAGATTCGCCTTCGCCGCGAGCGCGAGCTGTATCCTCGGCTAACCGAGCTGTTGCGACGGCGGGTCGAGGGTCACTTTCCAAGCTTTCAGCTCTCGGGACAACCCGAAGAGTCCCTGCCCGACGTTCTCGAGGAGGGGAGGCCGGAATCCCAAACCTCGCTTCCGCTCTATCCCACTAGCCCGAAAGCGGAAGCAGAAGGTTGGGTTTCGGATCAATCCTCCGTGGTCCTTCCGTTTCCTAAAACGGAAACCAAAGATTCGGCCGAGCCCACTCTGGCGAATCTTTGGCAGCTTCACGAAACCTATATTTGTGCCCGGGTGAAGCAGGGACTGCTCATCATTGACCAGCACGCGGCTCACGAGAGAGTCCTCTATGAGCAAGCCCTCAAACGTCTTCAGGGCGACCCGCCTCTCAGCCAAGAACTTTTGTTTCCGCTCGTCGTGGAACTGACTCCCGATGAATTCGCAGTGTTGTTAGACTCTCTAAGTCTTCTTGAAAAAGTTGGCTTCCATCTGGAAACGTTTGGAGGCACGAGCGTGCTCGTGCATGCGATTCCGGCCGGGGTTCGAGAGTGGAAGCATGGAGCTTTGCTCAAAGATATTCTCGATCACATAAGCGACCTTCCTTCCGAAATGGAAAACCACGAGCGTGTGGCGAGGTCGGTTGCTTGTCACGGTGCGGTCAAAGCAGGGCAAACTTTAGGTAATGTGGAAATGAATGAATTGGTAGACCAGCTCTTCGCAACCGAAAAGCCTCAGGGCGATCCTCACGGACGACCCGTTTTCTTGCGGATTGAGCTCAATGAGCTACATCGCCGGTTTGGAAGGTCTTCATGATTGAACCCATGGTGCTTCTCGGCCCAACCGCTGCTGGTAAAACAGACGTGAGTCTTGATTTAGCCGAGCAGATGAATGCCGAGATCATTTCGCTGGACTCCCGCCAGATTTTTAAGGGGCTCGAAATAGGAAGTGCCGCGCCCACCAAGGAGCAGCAGGAACGCATTACCCACCATCTTGTGAGTTGTATTGAACCCAGTCATCCCATGAGTGCGGGGGAGTTCGGCCGGTTGGCCCAGGCGGCTATCGCTGAAATCAAGGGGCGGGGGAAGAACGTGTTGATGGTTGGCGGTTCCGGCCTCTACTTGCGGGCCGCTTTGGGCGGACTCGACGATGAGTTGCCCAAAGACGTCGAGAGTCGGGCCAAGCTTCACGAGCGCATGGAGACCGAAGGCCTCAAGGCGCTTCATGAAGAGCTTGCCGAGATCGATCCCAAGAGCGCAGAACGAATTTCTCCCGGCGACAGCCATCGGGTGCTTCGGGCGCTTGAGCTTTACGTCATCACGGGGAAGCCAGCGAGTCAGCTCCGCACGAAGGGGCGGCGAACCGATATCCCTTCTCGTGTGGTCATTCTTCATCGCGATCTCGAGGATCTTGAAGAACGCATTGAGCAGCGCGCAGAAAACATGGTGAAGGCCGGTCTAGAGCAAGAGGTGCGGGCGTTGGTCGACCAGGGGCTCACTCTTGAAACTCCCGTCATGAGAAGTGTGGGCTACCGCGAGACACTCGATTACTTTGAGCACAAAGATGCCGATCAATGGGTCCGCAAAATCGTCACCGGCACCCGTCGCTACGCAAAACGCCAACGAACCTGGTTCCGAGGGTTAACCCATGCTCACTGGTTCTTGCTCGAGGGGTCTGAGGACACGCAGGCCACCGCAGAGGAGCTGGGAGAGATTTTCGAGCAGCTCGAGCT
>JABDJR010000503.1 GCA_013003415.1 Candidatus Eiseniibacteriota bacterium
TCTCCGGCCTACTAGGGGCCATCTTTGCCATTGGCATTCTGTACTTCTTCTTGCTTCGTATCGGAACCACGCTCATCGTTGCTCTTTCTATTCCGGTCTCGATTATTGGCACCTCCTGCTGGATGTATCTCACGGGAGCCAGCCTCAATATCTTGTCCATGATGGGACTCATGCTCGCGGTGGGCATGCTGATCGACAATGCTGTGGTTGTCCTGGAGTCGATCTACCAGAAAATGGACCAGGGAATGAGTTCGGTAGAGGCGACCCTTCAGGGAACCAAAGACGTGGGTCGCGCGGTGGTGTCGGCTACGCTGACATCGATCATCGTGTTTGCTCCTGTTATCTTTGGCGCCCAAAACGAACTCGTGGTCTGGCTCTCGGAGATTGGGAAGACCATTGCCGTCACCCTCATCTTCTCCTTGTTGGTCAGCCTCACCCTGATTCCCATGCTCACTTCGCACATGCTTAAGGGCGGCCAGAGTTCGGTCGCCAAGAACCGGTTCGTTGACCGGTGGACGAACGCCTACGGCAAAGTCCTAAACTGGACGGCTGTTCGGCACCCATGGATCACAGGACTTCCCATTGCGATCGGCATCTTGATCCTCACCGGAGGGGCCATTGCGGTGAGCGGCTTTTCTCCCGAAGCCGATGGCGATCGAGGGATTCGCCAGGAATACATTCAGTTTATCTATGAGTTCAGTGACAACCCGGACTACCGACACACCAAAGAGTATGTGAACACGGTTCAAGAGAAGCTGTGGGAACTTCGCGAAGAATATGACGTGAAGTACATGTACTCCTGGTACGCGGACGAAATCGCGGCCACGCGTCTCTATCTTCACAAAGACGCACTGAGCGAAACCGAGATGAAAGAACTCCGTGAACGCCTCCGAGAAGATCTTCCGGTTCTCGCGGGTGTCGAATACCGCATGGGCGATGACAACGGGGGCGGTTCCGGCGTGCAGCAGTTCTCGGTCACCCTTCACGGGGAAGACAGCGAGTACCTCAACACCCTAGCTGAAGAAGTGAAACGCCGTGTTGGCTCTGTCGACGACGTCAAAGATGTCACCACCGACATCGAGCGCGGATCCGAAGAGATTCACATCATGGTCGACGGCGCGAAAACGAGCCATCAGGGCATCACTCCCCGCGACGTTGCCGATGTCATGGGCATCACCTTCCGAGGCGTGCGCCTCCCCAAGGTCCGTGCTGAAGAAAAAGAAGTCGATCTCTGGGTGATGTTGCAGCCCGAAGACCGCAAGAACATCGAAAACCTGAAGGCTCTCACTGTCACCATCAACGACGGCACCGACATTACCTTGGATCAGGTGGCCACCACCGTTATGGGTCGAGGAGCAACCCGAATCCAGCGCGTGGATCAACGGACCGCGGTACGCGTGCGAGGCAGCTATGAAGGCGAAGACTTCGACGACGTGCTTGAAGAAGTGCAGGCCACCATGGCTACCGTCCACTTCCCTCCCGGCTACGGTTGGAACTTCGGCTCTCGCATCCAACAACAAAAAGAGCAACAAAACGACATGGGCATGAACGCCCTGCTAGCCGTGATCTGTGTGTTCATGGTGATGGCGTGCCTGTTCGAGTCGGTCACCCACCCGGCAGTGGTCATGTTCTGTATGCCTTTCGCCAGTATCGGTGTCATCTGGCTCATGATTCTGACCGGCACCCCATTCAATCTCATGGCCATGATCGGCATGGTGATTCTGATCGGGGTGGTGGTGAACAACGGAATCGTTTTGGTCGATCACATCAACCATCACCGCCGGGAAGGCAAGTCCATTGACGATGCGATCATGCTCGGTGGTAAAGAGCGGTTCCGTCCCATTCTCATGACCGCAACCACCACGGTGCTGGGACTCATTCCCTTAGCTCTGGGCCGAAACCATGTTGGGGGCGCGGAAACCTACCCCATGGCGCGAGCCCTCATTGGCGGGCTTCTCAGTTCCACGGTGCTAACCTTAATCATGCTTCCGACTTACTATCAAATTAACGAGCGGCTGATCGTTCGGAATCGACGAATTCTGGCCGCCCTCACCCGGATTCCGAAACATCTTTGGAGCAAAATCCGTAGAAGACCACAACGGACGGCCGGTCGGGGAGCTCCCGCATCAGCCCGTTTGAGATAGGAAGGTCACTCATGGATAAACACATTTCGATTCTGGGCGCTCTCTACATCGCGAGTGGAATCTTGGGGTTCCTTATTAGCGGTGTTGTCTTCATGAGCTTCTTGATCCCAACATTTTGGGTCGAGGAGGGCGCAGGATTCTTTGCCTTCATGGCCATCGTCTTAGGCAGTATCGGGCTTGTTCTTTCGATCCCTTCGATCATCGCCGGATACGGCCTCTTAAAAAGACGGACCTGGGCA
>JABDJR010000504.1 GCA_013003415.1 Candidatus Eiseniibacteriota bacterium
GCGAGGCCAAGATGTCGCTCGGATCGAAGGCCGAGGCGCTCAAAGCCATGTTGCTGGCAGAGGGTAGAAGCCTTTTCCAGAACGATGAGCGACTCTTCGGAGGCGATGCTTGCCAGGGCCAAGAGACCTTCCACCTTATACATGGGGACTTCCACCATGTTGGCGAAGTCTAGAGCCGCCATGGCCTCTTCACGGGCGGCGGCCGCATTCCCCCCTGCCTGGTAAATCTCGCTCAGCAGCACATGAATCGGGGCTCGAAACTTGATTGATGAAGATTGTTGCAGAAGCCTTTGGGCCTGTTGCGCGAGATCTAAGGAGCCCTTTGCGTTCGCTTCAGACAAGGCGACTTTGGCTTCCAAATGAAGACGCATGGCCAGGGCAATGGGATCTTCGAGTCGAAGGCTCCGTGCAACACGGAGATGTTTCTGCGCCTGACTCACGAAACCTCGCTCTAAAGCCAGTTGCGCCAGCCCCGTAAGACCTAGCGATCGCGCTTGGTCGTGCCCAAGCACTTCAGAAAGATGAACGCAGCTCTCAAACCGCTCCAGGGCGCGTTCCCAATCTCCCTGCTGAAGAGCAATCGCCCCGCCGGTGTAGTGCATGTACTTCTCGATCTGACGATCTTCAATGCGTTGGGCAGACCGGATGCCGCGAAGATAGATGCGCTCCGCTTCCTCCAGGTTTCCCATATAGAATTCGCAGTTGGATTGACCATGAAGCTCCGCCGTCAATCGCCGAACATCGCCTAGCTCCTCACCAAGTTCTTGAGCCCGTCGCACCGCCTGCAACGATTCCCGATACCTCCCCAGGTAGCTAAAGCAGGTGCTCAGGTTCGTGTTGATGCGAGCCTCTTCCATGGGAGCCTTTGCGGCCCGGGCAAGCTTGACGCCTCTTAAGAGATGCCGCTCAGCTTTGGTAAACCGCCCCTGAAAACTTAGAATCTGGCCGTAGGTCCCCTCCAACATGGCTTCCACACGTTCTGCATCTTCGGAATGAGTTTGGGTCAGCGCTTCTAACCCCTGGCGAATGCTCTTCTCTGCCGCCATATAGTCGCCACGCAAACGTAGGGCTTCCGCACGGTCTCGATAGACGTAGGCCAAGATTTCGGGGCTCGGCGACTCGGTCTGAGCCTGGCTTAGAAGACGCAGAGCCTCGTCAATGTTGCCTAGAGTTCCAAGATGAACCGCTGCCGCTTCCCGCAGAAGCGTAGACCGAATGTTCGGGTCTTCAGCGCTATTGGCGGCCTTAAGGAAGAAACGAACCGCCTCCCGATGTTCCCCTAAGAGACGTTTAGCTTCTCCCAAGCGTTGCTCAACTTTCCACGCCCGGATGCTCGCATCGGATTCGGGCAGGGAGGCTCCATGTTCAAGACACCATTGAAAGCAGGCCGCCGCCTCCTCATTGGAGCCAAGTTGACGATACTTTTCTCCCGCTTCGTAGGCGGAAGCAAAGGCTTCATCATTCACAACGCCGCTTCGTTCCCAGTGCTTCCAGCACAAGGTTTCTCGTCCGGGTTGAGTCTTCAGTTGTCTTGCAATGCGCACATGCCAAGCGCGCTGATCTTCCCAAGACAGCTGAGAACGCAAGGCCTCTGCAATCAGCGGATGTTTTGGACGATACGTGGTGACTCCTTGATAGCTGCGGGCCTCAATGAAATGGTGGTCCACAAGGGGAGCAAGACTCGCTTCAATTTCTGCTTCCTCTTGATCCAGGCAACCCTTTAAGTAGGTCAAGGAACCCGGAGCGTCCAAAAGCGCCAAGGCATACAACACTTCCCGAGGTTGGGGTTGATCGGCCAGAGCGGTTTGAACCGGGTCGAGGATCGAGGCGTAAGGACGCGAGGCATCCGTCTCTTGGAGGAGCGCCTCTTCCAAGAGCTTGGGGGAGAGCGTGTCCGACACTCTTTCGATGGCACTGCGAACCCAGGCGCAGAGGTAAAAAGGAACGCCTCGGGTTTTTTGCCAGGCCTGATCCGTGAGCTGTGAATGCCAAGAGACGTTGGGAACCACCGCTTTGAGAAAGCTGCCTAAAGCGTCTTGGGAAAATGGAAAAACCTCGTACCGATGCCACTGGGAGGAGAGTTTTCTCTCAGAATCGACGGCTCCAACGATGTTGAACCGAGAAGGAACATTCTCCGAAAGCAACTCCTCAAGAAAGCGCAGGCTTCCAGAATCCAGGGCTCCCACATCGTCAATAAAAAGCCAACCCCAGCGAGAATCTGGGTCACCGAACTCTTCGTCTAGAACCTCAGCGAATCGGGCTGCGGCCAAGGATGAACTTTGTTGGTTCTGGGCCGTCTGAGTGTAAAAGGGAAGATCTAGGCGTTTATCAAACTGATCCTGAAGTTGAGCGACCAGGTCCAAAACCTGAGTTGAAACCGTGTAGTGAAAAACGATGTGATCCGGGCTTTTCAAAAGCCGCCCCTGAAGGTCTTCAAGAAGCCGGCTCTTTCCAAATCCTCGCGGAGCCACTAAAGCTGTCCCCGACTGCTCTCCTGTTTGAAGGTGGCTTTGAAGCGCGTGAACGACGGCCCATTCCTGACGTGGCGGCCGATCCAAAAGAGCAAGGCGATGCGCTTTTTCCTCTGGAGAAGCTTTACCGTGAATTTTTCGCAGAGTTTCGGCCACCCGTTTTGCGGTCGGCCTCAAACTCGGCTCCCTCTCTAAACAAGAATGCAGAAGGGTCTTCAGTTCGGGAACTTCAACCCCACCAAGATCAGCCGTGCCACTCTGGATTTTCCCAAGCAAGTCACGGCTGTTCGTTCCTTGGAAAGGACGTTCCCCTTGAAGCGCTTCCGCAAAAAGAACTCCGAAGGAAAAAATATCCGCAGAGAACGAAACCTCGTTTCCCAGAACTTGTTCCGGAGCCAGGTAGGCGAGAGAACCCGCGGGCGCTTGGTCGAGCTCGGCGATCTCAAGCTGGGGAGCGCTTCCCATGGTAGCTAAGCCCACATCCAAAACGGTGAGTTCGGGGACGGGATTCAATGTGACGAGAACGTTTTCCGGCTTCAGATCACCATGGCGAACCTGCTTCAAGTGCATCGCGTCCAGCGCCCAGGCCAAGTCTTCAGCCAGTCGAAGAACCGAGTCTTTCGACAGGGAGCGGGCGGCGGTGGGGAATGGAACGCCGTCGACGTAGTCCATGGTGAAATAGCTACCGCCGTCAGGAAGAAAGCCAAGCTCAACCGGAGACACAATGCCGGCATGGGAATCGAATTCCCGCAGCAAGTGATACTCCGTCTGCGCGGAGTGGTCGCGGAGTCGCTTGAGTGCAAGCCGCCGATTGGAAAGGCTGTCTCGCACCCGATAGATACGGCCAAAGCTACCTTCGCCGATCTCCTCTTCAACGAGGTAGCGGTTGTCCAGCCGTGGCGGTGTTTGGATCTGGCGTTTCATGGCTAAGCCACCCAAGGCTGGTTGGCCTGGACCATGTCTTGTAACTTGTTATTTAGCAATATTTTAAGCCTGAAAACCAGCGAATTTGCTGGCTCAAGTCCTGCCCCATATCGGCCATTCTCCCAAATACCCCAAACGATGTGTCTAGGCCGCTGCCGGCAAAAACATGTCCCTTGCTGCAAGACCTTTCGCACCAACAAGTTAGGGTTTTTGTGAGGTTCGTTCAAAGGTTGGCATGTCCCCTGCATTATAGGGGTTCAGCAGACGCACGGATCCTTAACCGGATCAAAACATAGGCTGGTTCCGTCGGTTCGATACCGGCGCCCACTCCTCTAGTCCCTATCCCCTCCCTCCTCGCGGCGGCGGTATCTAGGCGGCGGACCAGCCCACAATCTTTAAAGCGGCTGGGCTTTGCCTGTGTTCCCTGGAAGAGCCCCCCTAGCCCCGAAGCTCAGTCGCTTTGATTTGCAAGGTGGTCCTCGGCGAAAGAGGCCCGGGCGAGTTTCTCCTCCCTCGCTCGGGCCTCCTCATTTTTTGTGGCGAAGACGTCTAAGCGGTGGGCGGCGTGGTCGACGGTTTTGCCAGGTCGGCAACATCGAGAATGCGATCGAGACGAAAGTCGATGATTTCTTTCTTGGTTTGGCAATAGGCTCGAACGCTCATGCCTTTGATCGCCTTGGGGGTTACACGGCGACGGGACTGTCCGCTTCCACCTTTGTAAGAAAACTCAAGATCGCCTTCTCGTTCGATGGCCGAACGAATTTGTTCAACCACGCTTGTGAAGCTGTTTTCTTCGCCTCGACCAGGGCCGTCAATATTGAACTGGTAGGAAGCTCGATAGCCCGGAAGCCGGTTCACCTCGTCTTGTCCGCGTTGATGATACTTGTCCAGGAAGTGAACCAACACTTTTGCCGTCATCAGTGCGTCGTCGAGGGCCCGGTGCGCATGGGCGCCCTCAATGCCTAAGCGATTCGCCAGAATACCCAAGGTGTTGGGTCCGGAATCGTCGTAGGCTCGCGCAAGCTCAAGAGTGTCCAGAACCGAATTGGAAAGCTGGGGCTGCTTCATGCGCACGAGCTTGTACTGCAAGAACGCCATATCAAACTCGGCGTTGTGAGCCACGATAATCGAGTCGCCGATAAACTTGAGCATCTCATCGGCCACCTCTTCAAAGGGGGGGCACTCGGCCAACATGTCCTTACTAATACCGCTCACCTGGGCCGCCGCCGGATCCATGTCGCGACCGGGGTTGACCAGCTTGCTCCATTTCTTTCCTAACTTCCCGTTCTTGACGCGGACCAAACCAACTTCCACGATCTCATCGCCAACCGCAGGATAGAGACCTGTGGTCTCGAAATCGAGCACTGCAAATGACTTAGAGAAGAGGGGGTTGGGAAGTGCGTCGAAGAGATTGAGGGACATCAAGGAACCTTTCACCGGTCAGAGCATGGAACGTGATGCGGAATAGTATGGCATGGAAAGGGCCTCCGACAATCGAATACGTCCCGGCAAGGTGCTACAATCGTGCGTTCAAAACCCACCGCCCAAAAGGAGTTCCCCGGGAATGTACCGAGTTCGAAAAAGCCAGGAATTCAGCGCCGCTCACTCTCTCCGAGACTATGACGGCCCCTGCGCACGTATCCATGGCCACAATTACCGGGTCGAAGTTGACGTTGTCGGAGACAAACTCGACGATCAGGAGCTTCTTGTCGATTTCTATGAGGTCGATCGCCTCTTGGAGCCCATCGTGGGAAAGGTCGATCATCAGTACATCAATGAGATTCCACCTTTTGTCGAGATCAACCCCACCGCCGAAGCCATTGCGGCTTGGTTTTTTCGGGAGCTTGAACCCCTGATTCAAACCACCTTCGGTGGTCGGGTGAAACTTGCCGCCATCCATCTCTGGGAAACACAGGACTCCTGCGCTTCTTTTTCGGCCGAGAGCGCCGGCTAGGGCAACCGCATGAAAGTCACCGAAATCTTTCACTCTATTCAGGGCGAATCTTCCTTCGCGGGTCGACCGTGTGTCTTTGTGCGTCTGACCGCTTGCGATCTTCGCTGTCGCTGGTGCGATACCGAGTACGCGTTTTTTGAAGGCAAGAACCACGAGCTGGAAGATCTTGTGGCGCGGGTGAAGAGTTTTGACTGCCCCCTCGTGGAGATTACGGGAGGGGAGCCCCTTCTCCAGAAGGAAACCCCGGAGCTTTGTCAGCGCCTTCTCGACGAAGGGCTTGAAGTCATGATGGAGACGGGCGGGCATCGCGATATTTCTGTTTTGCCGAAGGCGGTGAAGGTCATCATGGACCTGAAGTGCCCGGGAAGCGGGGAGTCCCATCAAAACCGCTGGGAAAACCTCGACCACCTACAACCCTCGGGCGAGATCAAGTTTGTGATTGCGGATCGTGAAGACTACGAGTGGGCCAAAGATGTGGTTCAGAGGAAGCAACTTGCGAGCCGCCACGCGGTGCTGTTTTCACCCGTACACGATGAGCTTGCATACGATGTGCTGGCCGGATGGATCCTTGAGGATAAGTTGACGGTGCGGTTCCAAACGCAACTTCACAAACAGATTTGGCCGGCGGTTTCGCGGGGAGTTTAGAAGCGGTTTTCCATGTCGGTCAGGGGAAGAATCAGCCTAAACGTCGCTCCTTGACCGACCTGGCTGGAAACCTCAATATCGCCGCCCATTTCATTGGCCAGCTTGCGACCGTAGTTCAGCCCGACGCCCAAACCTCCGACTTCCCGAATGGTTGAGCCGTCGCCCTGTTGAAAGGACTCGAAGAGCTTCTCCAGGACATCTTTTTTGATTCCCGGGCCATCATCTTCCACCTCGAACACGATCACTTTGCGATCTTCTTGTTCTTCCGTGCTCAGGGATAAGAATATCTTTGAGCCCAGTGGGGTGAACTTGACCGCGTTATCCACCAAGGCGTTCAGGACGTTCTTGATCTGGCGAGGGTCACACATGACTTCGAGGTCCGTGGGGTGGTCTCGCAGAATCAGCTCATGAATCGACTCGGAAACACCGGGCAGTCGCTCTCGGTGATAGTCCTTGATAAACGCAACCAGATCGGTGTCCTCGAAAGAGAACTCCATTTGGTCTTCACTGAGTGAAGAGAATTCCAGAAGCTCTTCCAGCAACTCGTTCAGTTTCTGACTTTCTCCACGAATGGTCTCTAGGAATGGCTTCATCTCGCCACCGCGAGACTCGTCTTCTCCGAAAAGAACATCGATATAGGCGATGATGATCGTAAGTGGCGTGCGAAGCTCGTGGTTTACATTGCGCAGGAACTCCGTCTTGAGTTGGTCCAGAAGTTCCATGTCTTTGTTGGCCTGAATCAACTGTCGATGTTGTTCGACCAACTGCCCATAGAGACGGGCGTTCTCTACCGCGACCCCCAACATTCCCATGGAGCCTCGGATCGAAAGGATATCCACGTCGTCGTAGGGCTCACCGCTAATGCGTTCGCCAAGAGTTACGATACCAAGCAAATTGCCTCGGGCCACCACAGGAGCAACCACTGAGATACTGTTCTTTTGGAGTTTGCTAACGCCAAGCTCGCCAATGAGTTCCGCCAGGTCGGGAACATGGTAGGGGTCTCCAAAACTCCCAAACTCTTCAAGGACTTTCCCTTTGAAGTATCCGGAAATCCCTCGAACCTCTTCGTCCGCCACCCCGTGAGCCCGAATAAGAACAGTTTCATTTTCGGCGCGATCGATCATCCAGAAAATGGACTTCGACGTTCCGACTTGGCCCATGAGATTGAACAAGGCAAGGTCGGCAATACCATAAAGATCGAGCGAGACCGTGAGCTCACTACTGAGCTCCATGAGAGAGAGAAGACTGTGCTCGCGCTGAGCGACGAGTTTCAGAATCGCAGTCTTACTTGCCTCTTTTGGAAAATTAGCTTCAGAGGGTTGGCTCAAGCTGCCTCCGCTGTCCTGGCCTCTTCCGTTGTGGGGAAGATTTCCAGGAAGCGATTCAAGTTCAAAAGTTGTATAACGGACGAGACGGCTGTGGATAGTGCGGCAAAGCGTATGCCGACACCGGCTCCGCGAAACTCTTCTGCCATCGCCAGAAGACTTCCCACGCCGCTTGAAGCAATAAAATCAACACCGCTCAAATCAAGGATGACCGAATTCTGATCATCTTTAAGTTCCCGGCAGGTCGACAAAAGACGAGGAGCGGTTGTGGAATCCATGGTTCCCGTTACCGCAACTAAAACCCAGCCTCGTTCCTCCGGGTGCACAACCGTTTCCATGTTATGAGGCATGTTTCAAGTTCCAATCTATGTCAGGGTTAAACACCAGTCGCGTTAGATTCTCGTGATTCTCCCCGGCACCAAACTGAACATCCGTCATGACACGATGAATGATGTCCAGACCGATACCTCGACCGCGAAGGCGGACGTCACGATCCTCAAAATTCGACTCCTTCCAGTTATCGGCCGAATACGCCAATCCCTGATCTAGGATCAGGAAATAGGGGTTTTCAGACCCTTGGACCCACCACAACTGGAAGGATTTTGTGGCGTCGTTTTGGTAGCCGTGCTCGACAATGTTGGCGCAGGCTTCGTATACGGCAGAACTTAGAAGTTGGAGACCTGCTCCCTCAAGATTGGCAAGAAATTCAATGGATTCTAGCCAAGGGCGAATGCGGTCCAACTCTGTGGGATTTCCCTTCAGAACAATGGACTGCCCAATTTCTTGGGCTTCGTGTAGCCATTTCGCGGTTTGGACCTGTTCCCGGCTATTACTCGAGCTGTCCACTGCAGCTCGTCGCCTTTGGACGACGAGTAGGGTTTCATCATCGAGTCGGGATCCACCCCGTTGCCAATCTCGGAGTCTCTCCTGCATGTTTTCAAGAATCTGTTTCGGGGTGGCTCCGGCTTGGGCAGCCAAAACCTCGCCCATTCGGTCGAAGCCGAACTGCTCTTCACCGCTCGGGTCGAACGACTCGTTGATGCCGTCGGTGTACTGAAGAAGACAGTCGCCCGGCATTAAGGTGACAGCTTCGTCTTTGAGGGTCGATCGAATCACCCCACCCCGCACCGCGCCCAAGGGAATCCCTTGAGTCTCGTAATGCTCGATGGTGTGACTCGTGCCTCGATACACAATGAGAGGGCTGTGCCCGGCTGAAGAAAACACCAACTCTCCCGAGTCCGGATCGAGGATGCCGTAGAACATGGTTACGAAACTGCCCGGTTTCATGTTTTCGCCAAGCCGCTCGTCGAGCTTCACCAAGAGTTCCATGGGCGAGTCATACGTGTCTCTAAAGGAACCAACTAACGCCGAGAGCATGGACATGATCAGACATCCGACCAGCCCTTTTCCAGCAACGTCGGCAACCATGAAACCAATGCGGCCATCGGCCAGCTCAAACATATCGTAGTAGTCTCCACCAACTTCTTGAGCCGCTTCGTGAGCGCCTTGAATGACGAAGCCTTTTGTTTCAAGGTTGGAGTCAGGTAGGAGGGAAGACTGAATTTCGCGCGCAAGGTTCAACTCGTGCGCCATACGCTCTTTTTCAACCATCTCATCCTGGGCAGCCTGCAACTCACTAGACATGGTGTTGATGGTCGAGGCTAGCATTCCAAATTCGGTTTTATCCTTCAGAACAAGCTTGGTTTCAAGATCGCCCTGTCCAATACGTTCTAGACCCTTCCTAAGAACCGCAACCGGGCGGAGTAGGCGGGTAACAAAAATCAATGTCATCAAAACCGCAAGGGCGAGGACGGCGGAAAGCGCCAGGAACAGCTGCTTCCGGGATGCGGAGACTTTGTCGTCGAGATAACTTCGCGGTATCGCGATGTAAGCGTGTCCCATGGTCTCACCCTGAATATGGAGCACCGGGGCCTTGGCCATGAATAGCGTGGGGCTCGACATCAAGACTTCACCCGCCTTAAGTGGCTGGGAACTGCTCTGGGGTTCTAACTCCGGAGGCAACGATGCCTTTTGGCCGATTTCCCGAGAATCCGCATGACCCTGTGTGATACCGGACCGGTCTACCACCGTTACCAAGTGAAGCTCGGGCTGAGAAGATTGAAGCTCTTTTGTAATCGGATGCAGCGTCAATTCGGGGAACTCGCTCATGAAAGCCGAGGCGCTAGTAAGGGCAAGGTTTCTTGCCTCAAGCAAGAGCCTCGCCTCAACTTCGGACACCAGAGCCTCGCGAGTGTGCCGCTCTTGAAGCCATCCCACCACGAGCACCGAGCCGGTTACCAAAGCTAGGGTCACGCCCATCATCAGGGCGCGAATGCCGAGTTTGGGTGCCGTTATGGCTGGCTGCTTAGTCGAAGAACTCACTATTTACCCTTCCCTAAGATCTCACGAGTTCGTGATATCTGCTGGCGGGCACGAGCCAGGTAGCCGCGAGCGCGTTCATCTGTGGGGTCGAGGGCTAAGGCCTTCTCCCACTGACCAACCGCACGATCAAGATCTCCGGACGCAAAAGCATCCATTCCTTGAGTTAAGTATTCCTGTTTCAGGTATTCGGCAGCTTTGCCATGGGACGGATCTTTGGCTACCACCAGCTCTAAGTAGGCGACAGCTTCGGTCGTCCGGCCGCTCTTTAGAGCCTCTACGCCTTGCGTGTAAAGGCGTTCGGCTTCCTTCTTGTCGTCCTCGGTGATGCGCGGAGGCGCAGGCGTGGTTGCGACCTGGGTTGCGGTTTCCGTTTCTGAGGTGGTTTTTACCGGCCTTTTAGTTTGGCTGGCTTCACGAAGCTTCTTTCGCTGACCTCGACGAATATCCTGTTTCAGGGAAGACACTAAGCTTGAGCTGGCCCCTATGTTCTCAAGATCTTCCAGGGAACTCTCAGCGTCGGCGTAGAGTTCTCCGGCAACAAAACGGCGCACCTGTTGACTCAGGTTGTCGATGCGATTGTCGATCGCAATTTCGGTCCGCTCGAGCATGGCCGAGGATTCTTCGTCATCGGGGGACTGTTTGATAACTTCCCGGAACTGTCGGCGGGCGACCAAAAGATTACCTTGTCCAAAAGCGTCTAGCCCCTTCTCGAAGGTGGCTCTGAGCTTCTGATCTCGCTCCGCTCGCGATGCGCTTTCCTCACGACAACGCGCCACGGCTTGGGTCAGCTTCTCGTTTTCCGGGTCCAAGGCCAAGGCGCGCTGGTAGTTCAACACAGCCCCAGCAAACTCATCGGCCTTTTCAAGTTCTTCAGCCTGCTTTTCCCAACAACCAATCTCCAAGGCATGAGTTTCAGGATGATCCGGGCGCAAGGTGTTCACTACCGCAAGGGTCTGAAGAGTCCCCTCGTAGTCTTCGGCGGCAAAAGAGTCTTTTGCGTTCTGAACCAGGTTCTTTAGGCGCTGATCTTCCTGCTCTTCAAAAGCAACGGAAAGCCGCTCTTGAATCTCTTGTTCTTCTCGCTCAACGCTGAGTCGATAACGCTCGGAAGTAGGGGGTCCGAACTGAGCGGAAACACCAAGGCGATGAATGGATCCAAGATCATTCTCTCCAAAAGCGTAGTCAAAACTAAGGTCTCGCCAGCGCACCCCGGCCCCGGCGGAAAGGTTTCCGTTTTGCATTCCGGATCTTAAGGCGACTAGAGGGTGTACTTGGAACTCAAGACCCGCGTAGAACCTCATGTCACGATCGGGAACCCGCTCGATGTCCGCCGTTGCAACTACGCGGCCACCATAGCTAAACCGATGCTGGTAGGCGGCACCAAACCGCATGGAAATCGGATCGTTGACCGTCTCCTCTTCCAAACGTATTGCCGGCTCCACCAGGTTTCGGATAGAAAGACCAAGCGTAAGCTTTTCACTCCACGGGTCGGCGTTTCCGAAAAGCTTGCCCGGCTTGGCGATCATGCCCACGTCTGCCCCGACACCCGTGGCGCTGACTTGCCCAAGGCTCTGTCGGCGTAACTTCAACGAGCCACCCAAACTCCAGGCCTCATCTTTGAACGCTTTTGCGTAGCTTAGGAGAAGCTCTGAGTCATCACTGGCAAAGTCCGAGGTCACCTGATTCTGGCCGTCGCGGCCTTCAATGCCTTGGACGCCAAAATGTCTGAGAGACACCGCACCCACACCCCAGCGCCAGCTAGGAAGGGCAAAGGTAGCGTACTCTTCTGCGATTTCTAAACCATAAAGACTTGTTCGTGTGGCTTGTAACTCCCAGCGCTGGACGAATCCCAAACCACCGGGGTTCCAAAGGGGAGCGCTTGCGTCGTCGGAAAGAGCCGCATAGGCACCGCCCATCGCAAGGGCCCGGTTTCCTGCTCCGGTAGCAAAGACCGATTGAGTCCCGCCGTCTTGAGCATAGCCCGGCTTGGTGTCGCTCAGAAAACCACAAGACAGAACGCAAACAAAGACGGTAAGACGTAGGCAACGTTGCATCATCGGATCACCGCCACCTTTCTAAGAACACGTTTTCGAGAGCCATCGGCAAATCGAACTTCTAGCTCTGCAAGATACACTCCGTTTTGAACCATGAGACCGCGCCCGTTCTTGCCGTTCCAGATATCGGCCTGATACAGACCAGCAAATCGGCTTTCGTTCTCGACCAAGGTGACCACTTCCTCACCGCGTGTTGTCCAGAGTCGCAGGGACACTTCGCCATCCATGGGGAGATAGAACACAAACGTGGTCGTTTCTTGCCCCGGCTGGAAGGGGTTTGGATAGTTCGCATAGGTTTGATCGAGGGACTTTGCGCTGAAGCGGGCCAGATCCGTCCACAGTGGAAACTCACCATTCTCCGCTCGAATCGCGATCTCGAGAGCTGCGCCCTCAGGCTGTTTCACTCCAATGTCTTCACCACTGATTCCGACACGGAACCCTTCTGTCTCGATGTTCTCTCGGAAGGTGACCCAAAGGTCTAAGCTCTTAGACTCGCCGGCTTCTAAGGTCAGCGCTTCTGCCAGGGCAGAAGAAATGGATGCACCAGAACGGTCATCGAGAATGACTTCGGTCAGCACAAGGTCATCGTCTTGAACACGCAAGCTTTGAAGCACATCACCAGCGGCAATGGCTTCTTTTTGCGCGTTTTCGAGACGGAAGCCCAGACGCTCTACCTGAACGACGCCGGACCCTTCGGTAGTTGGGTTGGTTAGGACCAACGAAGCTGCGATGAGATTCGCTTCCCCGGGAACTACGTTTACAGGAACACGACTCTCTAAAGCAGCTAGAAGCTCTCGCGCCGGCGGGTCAAGACGGGCAAGACCGGAACTCACCGGGAAGGCGGTGCCGTTTTCGCCGCGAACCTCAACTTCGATGGACTGGTTCACATCCACAACCAATAACCCATCCGCATTGAGAATGAGTTCGATCATGCTGGTGGGGGCGGATGTTTCCGTATCGAGTTTGATCGTGAGATCAACACTCTCGGAGGGTTCAAGGACTTGTTCTTCGATGGCAACAAACATGGCGCCATCGTTCGGAAGGTCGGCGTTCACACCAATTTCAATGCCGTCCTTAAACACGCGTACCGCATCCAGATAAATGCCGGGAGGAAGGGCCGCCCGAGCCTCGTCGCGCAATTCAAAAGCTAAAGACTCCACGGAGATCCGACCCTGATTGCTCGCCCCTGGGTGTCTAAGTTCAAGCTCTAAAGCCTCAATGTTTTGGCTTCCAACCGTAATGGCTTCCGGAAGAACTCCCGTTGACGTGACTCCAAGTGCCTCCGCAATCCCTTCAACTCTAATCTGGTGACCAAGAATGGTTCCCGGGCTGTGAACGGAGGGAACTGGATCTCGTGAAATGGCGTCCCACAGCTCAAGGGTTTCAAACAACTCCATTTGAAGCGTTCCCACCGGACAGTCTTCACGGATCTCGGCAACCAGTTCCACGTTCATGGCCTGGTCGGCCGCAAGCGTAAGAGGAATGGGCAGCGTCAGCACCATCCAGGATGATGTTTCTTCGACAATCTCAAGGCTGGCCACGGAGCCGGTCGGCGTTTCTAAACGTAGGCTCTTAAGGTGCGTTCCCGGAGTTAGGATTGGAGTTCCTGTCTCATCCAAGAGTCGGACCGTCATGTTGGTCAACCAAACATCCGACGTAATTCCCGAAACCCCATCGTTGGTCAATGCGGTTTCCAGGAGAGTTAGATCAGCCGCGCCGGTTCCCACTCGAATAACTTCGGAGGCGGATGCGGACACCAAGACTTGCGTGGCCGCCGTGGTTACGTTTCCGAGTTCGGAGCGAATCGGATAAGAGTCGCCTTGAAGGGCAAGCTCTACGGGGGCGCCACTGGTTGCATCCGAGGCTTCAATGTCGGCCTGCGACTGAACAACAACTCGGAACAAAGACTCTGCGGTTTCGTCCGCAATATCAATAAAGAGGTTGATGGTTACCGGCTCGGCGGTGGTGACAATGACCGGCGTGGTGAAATTCAAAACCACTTCGTCGCCCACGGTTTCCAGGTTTGTCTTGCTGGCATAGACGCGGTTACCTTCCCGCAGAGAGATACCTTTCAGAAGATCCGCGGGGACGATGCCTTGATCGCTTTCGTCGATCAATCGCAAGGTCATGCCATTGACCCAAACATCGGACCCATTGACCTCACCCGGGTTTCGGAAGGTAAAGCCCAAGGGCGACACGCTTTCTTGTCCCAGACTCACCGTGAAGGGCGGCGCTGCCTTGGGAAATAGCTCTAGGTCCGAAGCCTCAACAAAGGTCCGTTGTGAGTTGGAAACCGCCTGCAAAGATTGAATGGGACTACCCAGCAGGTTTCCAGTGACATCGCCCACCAATTTTCTCTCACCGGCCATCGCGGTTTCGAAAACCCAAGTAATCGTCTCGATTTCTCCGGAGGCGAGGGTGAAGCCCGAGACCGAGGGCCCCGAAAGCAAGTTCAAGCTGGACTCACCCTGAATGGCAAGCGTTGAAGGGGTAATATCGGTGACGGTTTCATCCCCTTGATTCTCGACTTCCATCACCACTTGAATGGTCTGGCCAATGGTCGTGGCTTCAGGCTCAACCCGGAGCGAGGCAAGCAGTGGCGAATTACTCAGCCAAATCGTTTCCTCGTTGGTGACAGGGCCGTCAATGGGTCCGTCATTCTGGGAGGCGACGACAATGCCATCCATGGGCACAAAGAGTTGTGTGCTGGCGGAGTCCGCCAAAACATTCGCGGTTTGAATCGAAACAAAGACGCGCTGACCTTCCGCAGGAATGCTTTGATTCAGCCCAGCCACCAGCCAAGACTCCCCATTCCAGAAGAGTTGGCCTAAGTCCTGATCATCTTCTTCACCCGCGTCGAAATCACCGTTGCCCCCGTCCGTCCAAAGGCGAAGCTCAGCTAAGTCACTTGGCCCTGCAGATCCTGCGTTCTTGACGGAAAAACCGGTGAGAACATCGGCTTCATAACCGTTCGCTGGCAAAACCAAATCCAAAGCCGCGACCGGCTCACTGTTTTGACCCAAGGTTCTACCCGGGGCACCCACATTGCTAACCTGCTCGGCTACCATGCCATCTACGGTCCAAACTGCTCCGGAGCTCATCGGCCATTGAGCGGACACAACGGTGGTTTCAAGGAATCCAACGCTCAACCGGTTCTCAATTTGCACACTGAGAAGATCCCCGTCCGCAGCCCCGCGGAGAGCGACTTCACCAACCAGGAAATAGCTGCGAGTTTCTCCGGCAGGAATCAGGGACTCAAACCCTGCGAAAAGTGCATCGTCGCCAAGGAACGAAGCCACGCCGAGAATGGAGTCCTCACCCTCAAGGTCGAGCAGCCCGTTCTGGTTCGTGTCTTCGTAGAGGAACAACGTTTCAAAACTGCCGTCTCTTTGGAACGTGTCGCTGATCTGGGACGTATTCTTGTAGCTAATCTGATTGAGGTTGCGATCCTCAAGATAAGTGTTGGTCAAGCGAATCATGCTCAACGGAACATTCTTGGATCCCGGATGGGTGATACCGGATGCCAGTCGAGCCGATGAAATCGTTACCCGATCCGTACTCGTAATCGTAAAGAGTGCGTCTGTCTCGATGGAGCCGTCTCGGGGACCGTCGTTTCCGCTGGCCATACCAAAAGCAACATCGGGTTCACTGGGGAAAGCGAGTCGAATCGTTGTGCCTTCCTCGGCAAACTCACTCACCGTAACCGTGAAGTAACACTGCTTACCCTCTAGTGGAACAAGCAGGTTCAGGGCGGTGATTTCCCATCGAGCACCGGTATAGATCAGGTTTCCAAGAGAAAGATCGGACTCGGGATTGAAGCTCTGATCTCCATCATCCACCCAAAGTTCAAAGTACAGGATATCTGTGCCTGCATTTGCCGTTCCGAGATTTAGTACGTCGACGCGATTGAGTCGATCCGTAGCGTAGCCATTTGCCGGAACCGTAAAGTCCATGACGAGATTGTGCTCGGTTCCCGCGGCAAGGGTTGCTGATTCCAGAGCCTCTACTTTTACCTGGGCTTTCGCCATACCGTCGACGGGGAAGCTCGGAGAGGGATCCAGCGGCCATGCCCCGGTTACCGTGGTCATTTCGCCAAAGGTGATCGATCCCGGCCCGGAAAGGCGAAGGTCAAGACGATCTCCATCCCGACTTACCAAAGTAGCTCCGGCTCGAAGGTGCAGGCTTAAAGCATTTTGGGGCGGAACATCAAGGTTCAAGCTGTCAAACAGGACGGTTCCGTTGGCCATAGAGCTTGAAGTAACCGGAGTGCCGTCTGCTAACGTAAGTTCAATCGTGGACCAGCTGGCATCCAGCTTGTCCTGGCTTCCCAAGGCCTGGGAAACGTCCGTGAATGTCAGACTCTGCAAAGTACGATTCTCCGAGCTTTCGTTTTCGAGAGTTAGCTCAAAAACGACTTCGGAGTCGCCACCCGGCAATAGGGAGGTTTCATCTTGTCGCCCGGATACAGAAACGATACCGGTGGTGTTGCCAATGATCGTGAATTCAGCGTCGCTTGGTACCGCACCATCCACCGGACCGTCGTTGCCGCTATCCATGGTGATCGCGCCGCCAGCAATATTGAGTTGTAACGTGCTTCCGGCAACCGCATCCACATGAGCATCGGCGGTGACAAAGAGGTGCAAACCGGTCAGGGGAACAACCTCAGAGAGACCATCAAAGAGCCATTCGGTACCTGTGTAACTACCGACCCCAAGCAAAGCATCGGTATCGCTCCCGTCGAAAACGTCATTTCCGGTGTCGAGCCACAGCTTTAGGGTTTCGATGTCGCTGTCGGTGGCATCCCCCAGGTTTGTGAAGCGAATGGTTCGCAGGATGTCTGTTTCATAGCCGTTGGGGGGCAGAATAAAGTCGCCAACCAGACGATCGGTTTCCCCGGCTTGAATCTCGCCGCTACCCAGAACACCGTTTGCAACTTGCGCCACACCCATTCCATTGTTGGTATGGGTTCCTGGAGAGTTCAGGGGCCAAGTCACGGTGAGTGGCAGCGTCTGATCGAAAACAAGATTGGACGGATCTGTGATGGCGATATCCATTCCATCGCCATCCTTTGCACTCACCGAGGCACTACCCCGGACTAGAACTTGAACCGACTCGCCGCTGGGGATGGTCGTCCCCAGGCCTGTGAGTACGGCCTCTCCACCAACAAAACTGAAGGGAACCACGCTTTGAGCAGCCGCCGATTCTGATTGAGGCTTCGTGGCTCCTCCGGTGGTCGTTATTTCAACGCTAAGCCCCGTCCAGCTCTGATCCAATTGGTCTTCGGTCCCGGTCCCAATCGAAAGGTTGGTCAGAGTCATTGCATCCAGAGTGATCGGAGACTGCATGCCGTTCTCAACCGAGAAGGCCAAAATGTCTTGCGGGTCTCCACCCGGTATTAGCTCGATACCCGGAATGGTGTTCGCGGAAACGTTGACCGTTGCATCGGGGTCTTCCACGAGCAAGATCGGGGCAAGGTTCTCAAGCGGACCGTCTAGGGGTCCATCGTTGCCGCTCGCCATGCCAATTCCAAGAAGTGGTGTGTCAGGCAAATAAAGATCGATCGTTTCACCCAAGCTGGCACTCGAGGAGATGTCCACCGAGACGAAAACGCGTTGCCCGTTAACGACGGAGGCGTTGAGGCCGGCTAGAACCCAAAGACCGGAGGCATAGGATCCATCGCCAAGCAGAGTGTCGTCGCCGGTTGCGCCATCGAAGGCGCCGTTCCCACCATCCACCCAGAATGTGACGCCATCTAAACCCGTCTCCGTGTCAATGGTTCCTTTGTTGGCAACCCGAAGAAGTTCAATCGCATCGGACTGATAGCCGTTTTGGGGAATCGTAAAGTCGAGCGCGAGCACGTCTTGTTCTTCGATGATGGCTTGCGCGGTTGCCAAAGAGTGCAGCGACAGCTGAGCCAAAACCATGCCATCCACGGCAAAGCTTCCGTTGGGATCCAGTGGCCAAGTACCGGTCACCTCGGCACCGCCAACCGCAACAACACCGCCGTCCTGAACGCTCAAATCAAGAAGGTCGCCATCGCGAGCAGTGAGAGATGCGCTTGATGTGACATAGACTTCAGCCCTCTCTAAGGCTCCAAGATCAATACTTAGCGAGGAAAAGCTGAAGGTGCCGTCATTGAGGGAAGCCAGAAGTTCCGGAGCAATGTTGCTCCGCTCTAACCAAAGGGTGACCTCTCCCCAGTTCTGGGCAAGCTCAGTTGCGGTGCCGGGACCGCTTGAGGCGTCTTCAAAGGAAATGTCTGAAATCGTTTTGCTGATACGCGGCGAATTGTTGACCAAGGCAAACCGGTACATCTCAACCGCGCTAGCGCCCGGCTGGAGTGGGCTAGGTGACTGACTTCGCTCCTCTGCGGCTAAAGGAGATGTGACCGAAACCTGAGTGGCAGCTGTGTTATTGCCGTTTGAGGGATCGCCCTCATGAGCCGACGCATCGACCGTCAAGTTTAGACTTGTTCCTGCGGTTCCATCCTCGGGATAGGTGACCAAGCTCAGCGTCCCCGTGCTCGTGGTACCAGAGAAGTCGATCGTGTTGGATTCAAGGTTTGAAATAGTCCACAGCCCAGTTCCCGTGTCGTAACTACCAAGGGTTGGGGTTCCGGACACGACCGCCAGCCCGGAAGGTACGTTAACCTGAACTTCTACCGCAGTAGCCGCGTAGGGCCCCGCGTTTGCCAACGAAACGGTCCAGGTGACGGTCTCACCTTCGAT
>JABDJR010000521.1 GCA_013003415.1 Candidatus Eiseniibacteriota bacterium
CTCGAAGGGGACTTGTCCGAAGAGCGACGCAGCCATCACATTGTGACTCGCCTGGGGTTCTTGGGTGCTTTGTGGAGGCACTTAGGCAAAGACTCTCTTCTCTTGTACCGGGGCATGGTGACAAAGAAGCTGTGGGGAGATCAGCGGAACACCTTTGTTTCCTCGAGCTTCTCGGAAGAAGTGTCTAAGAGTCACTATCTCAGCGCACCGGAATTGAATGGTGTCCTTCTGCGGCAGAATGTCGAAGTGAGTCGCGTGTTCATGACGTACTTGGAAACCGAGGCCATGAGCAAACAGTTCCTTGAGGCTGAGGCCGTTCTCTTTTACTCAGCAGACGCCTTCTTTTGAGTCTTGGGATGCCTCATCTCTGAGGAAAAGTTCAATTTACCCGAAGAATAATCAGGAATTAGCTGAAGGTTTTTCCTGCTATTTTGCGGCTGTAGGGTAACAGCGAGAAATGCGTCGTGTGTTTCTCAGGTCCCGGAGGCCCCACATGATCACCTCAAGAATTCGTAACCCGTTGTTTCTTATGGCCCTAGCCGTACTCTCCCTGTGCGCGGCCCCCGTCAGCGCCCAAACCGTAGTCACCGGTAACGTTTCCGGGACCTGGACGGTTGGAGGGAGCCCCTACTTGGTTCAAGGGGGAGGGGTCACCGTTCCGAGCGGTCAGGGGCTCACCATCGATGGCGGGGTGACCGTCATTTTCGATCCCGGCACCTCCATTACGGTGAATGGATTCTTAAGAACGCAGGGGGATTCGCTCCAAGTCGGACCTCAAGTTCTCATGACGAGCAATGGTGCTACTCCGGGTGATTGGCAAGGCGTACGCATTGCGGCCAATGCGACGGCCGATCTCGACGGCCTCATTCTTGAGTACGCGGACAAGGGGGTGTGGACGCCATCCGGAACCGCCACTCATGTGGACATGGACGGAACTCTCATTCAGCACTGTGCCTCTGATGGAGTGCGCTTAACCGCAAGCTTGATCGTGTTGCGAGATATGCAGGTTGATAACTGTGGCGGTACGGGAATGACGCTAACCGGCACCATCCCCGTCACACTGACAGGGATTTCGGTTACCAATTGCGCTGGCATCGCCATCGATCTTCCGTCCAATCCAGGCCGCATATACGGGAGCCTCTCAGGTTCTGGGAATGGAACCAATGGCATTCGTGTCAGCGGTAACTTAGGTGGAAGCGAGCCGGATACAACCTGGACCTGGGAGGCGAACGTTAATTTCCCCGTGATCATCAACAACATGAGTATCAATGGGGCCGACACCTTAGATGTAAAAGAAAACTCCGTGGTTAAATTTTGGGGTGCGGGTTCTTCGCTTTCTGCTTTTAGCAACGGGAGCTTGCAGACAACCGGACCGGGCCCAGTCTGGTTCACATCCCTGGCCGACGACAGCTTGGGGGGAGACACCAACGGGGATGGGGCCGGATCCTCGCCCGCCCCGGGCGATTGGCTTGCGGTTTACTTTTATGCTGATTCTGTCGTCGATTTGGTCAATACCTGGTTTGCCTATGGAGGCGCCGGGACACAGGGGAACATCTACAGCCCTTCCGGTTTCATCTCGAGCGTGGCGTGGAATGGCGGGGGCTCCATTCAGTCTTTGAACGATGGTGCCTACTTCGCTGCGGGATCAATCACGGCTCAGAATTTGACCTTCGATGAGAACGGGAGTGAGGGGCTGCGACTCAACACCACCGCACCTCCCGTGTTCGACAACATTACGGCCAACAACAACGGAGCCGACGCTATTCTTCTCGACGCGAACCCGGGAAATATCCCGGCCACGTTGAGCGGAGCTGGAAACGGCACCAACGGTATTCGAGTTAGCGGGAATTTAGGGGGGACTACCCCCGCCGCAACCTGGACCTGGGACGCGAACACGAACTTTCCGGTCGTGATTCAGAATGTCAACGTGAACTCGGGAGACGTTCTTGAAGTCCATGAGAACGCGGTGGTCAAGTTTTGGGTTTCCGGCTCGAGCCTCTCGATCTTCAGTGGGGGAACTCTAAGAACCCCAGGATCAGGAGAGGTTTGGTTTACGTCACTCAAAGACGATTCTAAAGGCGGTGATACGAACGGTGATGGAGGTGGAAGCAGCCCCACTCCGGGTGATTGGCTCGCTGTGTATTTCTATGGTGGCTCCGCGGTCGATCTCACCAACACTTGGTTCGCTTATGGAGGGTTCGGCACACAGGGAAACATCTACAGCCCATCTGGAGTGATCACGAGCGTGGCATGGGATGGCGGGGGCTCCATACAATCTTTGAACGATGGCGCCTACTTTGCCGCGGGATCCGTCACGGCTCAGAATCTAACCTTCGATGACAATGGGAGTGAAGGGCTGCGACTCAACAGCACCGCACCTCCCGTGTTGGATAACATTACGGCCAACAACAACGGAGCCGACGCTATTCTTCTCGACGCGAACCCGGGAAATATCCCGGCCACGTTGAGCGGA
>JABDJR010000544.1 GCA_013003415.1 Candidatus Eiseniibacteriota bacterium
ATTAAGACATCCGCCCTTCTGCCGATAACGGAAGGGGATGCAGGTCACCAACTTCAATACCAACCATCGTGAATCAGGGGTTCGTCGTGTGCTTCGTCAGCGCGCGCTCTTCCCCTTTGCATGCGCCGCGGCCATCGCGTTGACGCTCGGCTTGAGCTTTACCGCGCTGGATGTGGGGCCCACCTTGACTCCGGATTCGGTGCAATACCTGAGTGCGGCCGAGAGTTATGCCTCTGGGCACGGGGTTCAAACCACCGTAACCGGACTCGAAACAGCAACCCCCAGGCAGCCTCTCACCTCTTGGCCACCGCTTTTTCCGGTAACCATCGCGGCCCTCATGCAACAGGGACTCACTCCCCTGTCAGCAACCCGGACCCTCAACACGTTTTATCTCGTCGCCATCATCATCGCCTTATCCGGCATTGCCCGTCTTGCCGCCGGTCCAGGACTCGCTTCCATCATCGTGCTCGCTCACGCCGTGATGTTCTATCCGGTGATGACCGCCACCTTTGCCTGGTCGGAGCCCATGTACACCGCTCTCTCGCTTTGTGCTTTGTACCTAGTGGGACGGAGTCACGAGCCTCGATCAAGAGCCCTTCTCCTCCTTTTCCTGGCTGGAGTTTTGGCGGGTTTTGCCACCCTTTCCCGCTACATCGGGTTCGTTCTTATTGGGTCCGCCTTCATAGGGATTGTTTGGATCAACCTTCACGAAAAGCCCAGTGTGCTTCTCCGTCGCGCACTTTCCTTTTCCGTTCCCGCAATTCTCATCTCTGGCGGTTGGCTCGTTAGAAACAAGATCGTCTCCGGCGTCCTGCTTGGGGATAACCGCGAGTACTCAGGAATCTCCATTGATGCTGCGGCTGGGTCACTTGCGCGCGCTATCGCGGAAGACTTCTTCGCCCCGACCGCAAACCTGCCCGGAATGTGGGGCTGGTTGGGGATTGCGCTAGGGGTAACAGGGGCCATTCTACTTATCACGGGGTCGGTGTCGGTCATGCGCCATTTCCGATTTCCGAGCATGAATCGTCGCTCCGGATTCACTCTCATCCTGGGCCTTTATGTCACGCTTTACCTCACCGCCGTCCTCTGGGTTGTTCAATCCGTGCGTGTCGACCCGATCAACACACGCTATTTGGCTCCCATCTACCCCATCATGCTGACCCTCTTGGTCATGCTGTTTCGAGCAAGCTTGTTTGCCGAGCGACGGTCATCTGAGGTTCCTTGGCGCCGTCCTTTGCTTGCGGCAAGCGCCGTTATGTTGGTTGTCCCTCAGTTGATTGCCACCACGGTTTTCGCCGCGCGTATCGGAAGTGAAGAACGCACGCTCACCGCGCCTTACTGGACAAGTACGGTAGGCGATGAGTACGCCTGGCGAGACGACCAAGGCTTAGAACTACTCCAGACCATAGCCGACAAGGATCGGCCGGTTATTTCAAATCACTGGGAGTTGGTGCATCTGGTCACCGGGCTCCCCACCAAACCGATGCCAAACCGAGAAACGGAATCTCTTGAACCGATCTTCCGATTCCCGGGGAGCTTCATTGCCCTTCATCTAGGGACCCGACCTTATCTGTTCAATCGAGAAGATTTAGACGCATTAGCGTATCGCCACCCACAACTCAAGAATCATGGAGTGGTTGGAAGCTGGGCGTTATACGAGGTCTTAGAATCAAACTAAGACCGGGGGAAGAAACGATGCTACCGAAACTTGTAAGTCTGCTGTTGGGAACCTGCCTTTTGGGGGTCCTGCTCGGAGGTTCCTCGGTTGAGGCCGAAACGACGACCTCCAACCCTATTGATTCCTTAGTTGCCACCGGTATCGATGCGGCTTTGGATGGGAAGCCAGAGCTTGCCATTGAAGCCTTCGAGGCGGTGCTAGCTTCGGCACCGCATCGCATCGAAGCCCTCAGTGCGCCTCTTGCTTTTCAGTACGCTTGGTCAGGACAGTTGGGGCGTGCCCAAAGCGAGTTTCGTCGCGCCACGGCTTTGGATCCGGAGAATATAAACACTCGACTCGGTGAACTCCTTGTCACCAACTGGATGGGCGACCATCTTAAAGCGTGGCGGGGATACAGTCGCCTGCGCCGGATCGACATTTCGAATCCGGCACCCCTCATGGGATTGGCGGCAGCCCAGAATTGGGCGGGTCGACGGGATCTTTCCTTGGCTACACTGGAGGTTGCAGACAATCTTGCACCCGGCCACCGAGATATCATGCACTTAAGGGGTCTCATTGAGGCGGGCTTAAGACCCCAGGGAGGCTTCTTTCACGACTTCGCGGAAGACTCCGATGGCTTTCTGGTGAACGGCATTAAGGGAGAGCTGAACTTCTCGCCCCACTCCCAAATTCGTCTTCGCCCCTTCTGGAACAAACAAAAGATTCGTCTGGATGACCGGCTAAAACTGAAGGAAGAATGGCTCGGACTTGGGTTCGAGATCCAACCTAAAACAAGAATCGGGATTTGGGGAAACTGGCAGTATCTTCTGACCCCCGCCGATGAAGTCGATAGCACACCCTACGCGGGTATCACGCAAGTCAACGCCACCCTGACAGATCGCATTAAAGTAAGTGGATCCTTTGAACGTTTCGCAACCGTTTCCTATGTAACCGTCCCCGATAAAATTACCGGTGAAGTCTATGGACTCCACACAGAAATCCGACCGACCTGGAGAACCAAGCTAAACA
>JABDJR010000554.1 GCA_013003415.1 Candidatus Eiseniibacteriota bacterium
ATGGTAGCCTGAGCACCGGGAAAGAGGGGGCACATGCTGATTCTAGGGATAGATCCTGGTAGCTCAATTACAGGATATGGGCTAATTGTGGGGCAGAAGGGAAAGACGCGTCCCGTCGATTTTGGGACCATCCGCATCCCCAAGAATCGCGAATTTCCCGAGAAACTCCACCAAATCCACCTCGAAGTCAGCGAGCTCATCCAAAAACACAACCCCGACCTCGTGGCCGTAGAAACCGCCTTCTACCAAAAGAATGCTCGCTCAGCGCTGGTTTTAGGGCATGTCCGAGGCGTCGTGCTTTTGAGCGCCCAGCAGGCGGGGCGCTCCATTCTCGAACTCACTCCACGCGAGGTAAAGCAGAGCGTGACGGGGAACGGGGGGGCCTCCAAAGAGCAGGTTCAGTTCATGGTCACCGGCATGCTTGGCATCACCCGGAACTCACTTCCTCTCGATGCTTCCGATGCCCTCGCGGTCGCCATTTGTTCATGGCAGCGGCAAGCGCTTCAGACCACGCGTTAGAAGGAACCTCCTGTGATTGCCTCCCTCAAGGGTCTTATCCAGCAAAAGCAACCCACGCGTCTGGTATTGGATGTCGCTGGCGTGGGTTACGAGATTCTTGTTCCACTTCCCACTGCAGCCACGCTTGGTGGTATCGGAGAAGGGGCCTTCCTTCACACGGTACAAATCGTGCGCGAAGATTCTCTAACCCTTTATGGTTTCGCCACCCTGGAAGAACGAAGTCTCTTTCAGAAACTGATTGGGGTTTCGGGAATTGGCCCCAAAATCGCTCTCAACGCTCTTTCCGGGCCTCCTATCGAGGAGATGGTAGGTGCCATTCGGACCGGAGACATCGCCCTTCTCACACGACTTCCCGGGATTGGAAAGAAAACGGCGGAACGTTTGGTGGTGGAACTCAAAGATCGCTTAGGCGACTTTGGGGATGGCGAGCGTGCTCCAGCCACGACGGCAACTTCCGATGCCGAGGAGGCTTTGGTTTCCTTGGGGTACAGCCGATCCTTGGCTGAGAAAGCAGTGAAGCGCGCGATGAGTGAGGCGGCCAATACGGGGAATGCCGAAGCGCTGCTGCGGTCGGCCCTGCGCGTTTTAACGGGGGGAAAATAGGGCTAGCTGAGTTTCTCAGCTAGCCCTCAAACCTAGCGGTTCCGCTTTTTATGGCGGTTGCGGCGACGGAGCTTTTTCAGTTTGTGCTTCCGAATCTTCTTACGCCGCTTCTTAATCAAGCTACCCATTCATGAATCCTTATCCTAAGGGATCGAAAATAAAAGTTGTTTCCCCGGCTCAGATGCCTAAGTGCCGGAGCGGGAAGAGTCTAATGATCGACCCGTTTGAAATCAAGGTTTAAAGGCGATCGTCGAAAATCTCGATCTTGGCCTTCTCTCGAAGGTCACTCACCATCTCCTGGGTGGCCTTTCCGACCATTTCTCCACGAACCACGTTCTCCAGCTGGCCTTTGACGGCGTCAAATTCCATGGCGGGGGCTTCCCGGGTCTCGTTTACCCGAATAATGTGGTATCCGTAGTTGGTTTTTACGAGATCGCTGATCTCTCCAACCTTAAGGGAGAAAACAGCTTGGTCGAATGGCGGGACCATGATTCCCTTGCCGAACCAGCCTAGGCTACCTCCGGAATCCTTATTGGTGGGATCGGCAGAGTGGAGTTTGGCCAACTCTCCGAAATCGGCGCCTCCCTTAAGCTGTTTGATAATGTCGTTGCCCTTGTTGACCAGCTCTGCAACGGCCAGATCATCCATATCGGGGGTGGTTTGGAGCAAGATGTGCTGCGCACTCACCTCGGGACGTGCACCGAACTGCTGGGAGTTCCGGTCGTAGTAGGAGCGGAGATCGGCCTCGGTGACTTCAGGAAACTGCTCGACGTTTTTGGCGACGTAGTCCCGAATCATCAGGTTGTTCTTCAGATCGCGTTTCAAAGCCTCGGGAGTGAGGCCTCGGGCCTCGATCATGGCGTTGAAGTTGTCAGCCCCGCCGGCGCGCATTTGGAGATCGGCCAGAGCGGCTAAGACCTGGTCGTCGCTGACATCTAGGCCTTCATCTTTTGCCGTCTGGAGCACAACCGCCTGCTCCACCAGGAGCTTCAGAGCGGTACGAATGCGCCGTTCCTCAAGGGTGTTTCCTCCAACCGTGCTGTCCGGGGGGAGGCCCTGAGCCGTCATGTTTTCGTTGACGAGGATGACATCCTTTTTCAGGATCGATTCACCGTTTACAACCGCCACAACGACGTCGCCACCACTTCCTCCGGCGTTTCCGTCCAAAGAGGGGGTGGATTCAGAGGATTCTGTCGACGTAGAATCGCCTTCTTCTTTATTTCCCGAACAACCCACAAGGGTCAACGCTAGGGCGAAAGTGCCGAGAAACCGTAATTTCGTATGCATATAAAAGTCCTTATTTAATGGGCAAGACGAAAAACCGTAACACCTCACCTAGGGGCACGCAAGAATTGACTCCAAAGTCTATTGGCAAAAGCCCGGCGTCGCGGATTCCCCTTGTGAGGGTCTTAGCTTGGGGTTTTCTATGTGTCCTTGCTCTAGGCGTATGCAGCGCTCGGGCCTGGGGAGAAGCTCCCAAGCCGAGGTTTGGAGCCAAGAATGAGATCCCCGCCCACGGAGGCTGGATTCTCGAGTGGGATGCGACTGATCTTCTGCGTTTCCCTTGGCCCACGGAGCCTGGTGCCCTGTCTGGAAACTACTACGTCTATGAAGATGACGGGCGAGGCACGCCTCGCTTTCGAGACCTTTCCCCGGTGGGCTGGAGCGTTGCCGCCGAGCGTGCGCTGCTGCTCAGAAAACGAAAAGAGCGGTTCGGTGCTTTCGTGGGAGTCTTGGGATCGGATCATCAGAACCTGACTTGGACCCGCCCGGCTCCGGAGGATCCCTTGGAACCGTTCCCGGCTCAGGTTGAGTGTCGTCCTACCGGAGCGGTCCGCTTATGGATTGCGGAGGCGGCGGACCCCGAGAGCCTATGGGCCGGTTGGCATCGCGTGTTACGCGATGAGGCGGATCGAAGCCGCCCATCGTCTGGCGAGAACGCGATTCCATCTGGGGTATGGATCGGGGATGCCTCTGGCGGCGAGTCGGTCGAGCTCCAAAACAAAATTGGAAGTCGTTTGCGACGGTTGGGTTTTGAGGGACTCCTGTTTTCAGAAAAAGATCTTCGAGAGAAAACGGCGCTCGCAGTCGAGCTAGGACTAAAGGGCGGGGTTCGATTTGACCCCTTGCATGTGCAGGAAGACGAGCTTGCAAGACTCCCTTTCGATGCGGTGCGGAGAACTCCAACCCAAGAGGATGCGGGTAGGTTTTCGGTTCGATCCAATCTATCGGGTCGCCGATGGACACGCTCCCGTCTGAACGCTCTGAAGCAAACGAGCTTTGTTTGGTGGGAGGAGGCGGATTCTGCGCATCCGCTTTCACGTCTTGTTGCCACTCAAAGACAAAAGCTCCGGCTTCCGGAGGTGGCGGCAACCGCTACGCCCGGCGCAAGCGCCGGCTTTCGCTTCGCCGATGAAGCCACTTTGGAAGACCAACTCTGGTCCCTGGCCTGGAGGTCTCCGCGCGTCTCGAATCTCCACACGGCCCCAAGTTCCATTCCCACGGACCCAAGCCGGTTTCGTCAGTGGCTTTATATCCGAGCGCTAGCCCAGGGGTCCTTTTGGGTTTTCGATGAAGATATTCGTCCGGAGTTGCAACCTAAGATCAGTGCTTTGCTGCCACGAATTACCCCCAAGGTTCACGCAGAAGATCTCTTTCGAACCAACACGGAAACCGATACCTACCCGAGGCATTTTCGGGTTGTAGGGACGCATCGTGAGGCGG
>JABDJR010000568.1 GCA_013003415.1 Candidatus Eiseniibacteriota bacterium
GGCATGAGCAGCGCCCAGTTCTGCGGAAAGTCGGGGGCAGCTTCTTTGGTTTCCGCGACTTGAAAACCGGGCAAAATTCCAAAAACGGCGCAAATGCCCATGCAGCC
The DNA here is from genome assembly GCA_013003415.1 of Candidatus Eiseniibacteriota bacterium. Classification (GTDB taxonomy): domain Bacteria; phylum Eisenbacteria; class RBG-16-71-46; order JABDJR01; family JABDJR01; genus JABDJR01. Next base: position 108 of record JABDJR010000568.1, read on the forward strand.
TGCGATAAGGAGTTTTTTTAGGGTTTGGTGTCTTAGGGGAGCTTTCCCCAACCCTGGCTGAGGCGAACCACCCAGCCTTTGATTGTTGTCCTGCAACGATTTAGTTCCCTTACAAGCCCCTGTAAGTACTTCCCCGACCGCCATTCTACAGCATGAACGGGTTTTCTACCCACGCGTTGTTAGTGCTTACCCCCAGGGCCATTTCACCCGGTTGGTGTTGATCCCCTTCTCTGACATCGGGTTAGCCCTTTTCTTCGGTACGAAATTAGGACTGGCACCGGACTTGCGTTACTAGGTGGCGAGGGCGGAGCCAAGTTGCTCCCCAACATTGTTTTATCGACGAAGGGTATACACCATGAAAAAGCTAGGGCGCAAATTGGCAGCGGTGATGATGGCAGGAGCGATGGTCATCTTTTTGGTTGGATGTGGTTCCAGTGTAACTGGACCGGATGATTCGCTTAAGGAACAGAGTCAGGTTCAGTCCAACCAAAACGACATTTGGGACTTACTGCCCTAACGCATCGAGCACGCTATTAAAATGACGAGACTTTCCGAATTCATCTCGCAATGAAACGCTTCTAATTCCGTCAACAATTTGGAGAAGAATTCGGTGGATAAGAGTTTTGATGGCAAACCCTTCAGCACCTAGAGTGCCGGCACGCCGCAAAAGTATCGGCATTACGAAATAGACATCGTTGATTTGCCCTTTTGCAACAAGTTGCTCAAGGGCATTTTTTAGTTCCAACGCTGCAATTGGCTCGCGATTCATTGTTCTTAGTAAGTCAATCTGTGAATCGAGCCTCCTATACGAACTACTCTCTGCGAGGTCGCTTAACTCATTCAGATCTCTCTCGTGCTGCACGTCAATCCCAGCGGCAATCTGGGATCGAATCCTACTCAAAGAAAACTCAAGCGCGTTGTCCCTCACTCCCGCCTCAGCATACGCTTCCCCGCATTTCAAATAAGCAAGCGAGGCAGCTTCGTAGTCACCGGAAAAAAATAATCCATTGGCTTCTAGCGCTAATAGCCTAGCGTGGAGATATGGGACATCCGAAGAGCCAATTGCCTCCATACCTTCCCTTACAATTCCTTCGAGCCCCCACTGATAGCCAACCTCTAGCAAGAAGGAAGAGCCGAGGTTGGTGGAAGTTGTCTCTGAATTCCTGAGTCCAAATTCCATCATCTCTTTCGTTCTAAGTATTGCTTCCTCAAAGTAGCCTAGTTGAGTTAAAGCCTGTCCGCGATAAAAGGAGGCGTACATAGAAAGCCTAGTTGAACCAAGAGCAAGCGATAACGATTCGGCTTCCGTCGCAATCGTGGCTGCAGCCTGAAAGTTTCCTAAGGATTGCTCCAACGAACACCTGCGCAAGTTGACCTCTACATAGTCTTTCCACAGAAACTCACGTTCCGCGATATCGGCAGCTCGATCTATTGTCTTGCGTGCTTCTACCTGCGACCCGCTACCCTGGATAAGACCCGTCTTTAGTCTCAAGTACTGAGGGTCATTCGAACCAAGTTCCGGATCAATTTTTTCGAAGAGTACGCGAGCATCATCTATCCTCGCCCGGCTTGCCAAGGACCTCGCCAAATCTGTCCGCGCACGCATGAGTAGAGTGGAATCTAGGTTTGAGTAGCTTTCTAGCCTTGCAAAGAGTTCTTCAGAATCGTCAAAGGATCCAACTTGCCACGCGATTGACGCAGCGTTCAGAATCTTCTCAGGGTCCGCTTCGCCTGTCTCAATTGTTGACTTCGCAATTTGAAACGCCTCATCACCGGTACCGGCCGCAAACAACGCTTTGGACAGCATAACCGACCAGTTTGTTTTATTGCCCTGATCCTTTTCGACCAGAGTTCTCAGCAACTCAACCTGAACATCAAATTTCCCCAACCGCTCCGCTGCCCGCAATGCGGTCTCCGCACCTGCAGCCACATCAAAACCGTCGAAGTCTTCAGCCGCTTTGTAGAGGTTCACCACCGACTCGTACTGACCCTCTTGCAGTCCGTCGCGTAAGACGCCAAGCACAAGATCGTTTCGGAACGCCCCCGTCGACAAACACGCAATCAAAAGTGAAATCTCACTGGAGCGACCTCGCGTCTGCAGGCGATCCAAAATACTTTGAGCCGACTCCCGGGGCACACCCTCACTAAACCGATTGGTCAACACGTCGCGCACCAGCCAATCAGGAACCGTGAGTCCCTCCTCCCCACGGGAATAAACAGATTCAACCAAAAGCGAGCTCCGCAACTCGGAAACAATCTCACCCCAACTCTTCTCTCCAATTTGCAAAAGATTGCGCAACTGCTCAAAACTCCATGGCTCACCACTCGCAGACAACACGTAAAGTGCCAACTGACTCTCGTCACGCATCTTCGACAAAGCTAAAAGCGTATCGCTCTCAACGCTTGCAACCGCCTCGCCACTCACCGCTTCGCGCCCAGAAAGGAACGCGCGCTTCCCCATCTCTAAAGACAGAGGGCTCCCCGAAGAATCGTCGACCACCCCCGTTTCTTCGGCGTACAGGTCCGCGGCGATCTGTTCCAACGCATCAGAAGAAACGCCGGACCATGACTCTTCTCTTACCCAGGGCTGACGGTTCAACCAAGACGCCCGCTCACCCCGACCTTCAACCTTAATCACCACCGTGCGATGCTGATCGCCTTCGCTTTGCGCGCGCGAAGCAATGAGAGCCTCGTACAAACGACTCTCCAACTCCCCAACATCACTCAGCCAACTCACCACAAGGTCAACCCCCTTGTAGCGACGCGAAAGCTCGCGCGCTAAGCGCACCGGATCAGGCTCATCTTCCCCGAGCCAATCGCTCACGGCGCCCAGAGACATTTCCGTCAGACCAACCCATCCCGAAGCAACGAGGGTGCGAGCCATCAATCGCCCCAACGTTCTTCGCCCCGTTCCCACTCTTCCCTGCAACACAATAGCTCCGACCTGACCCACGGGAACCTCTTGCAGCCATGACTCTAGAGCGGATGTGGTGTCGTCTAGCCCGTGAAGGCCGCCCACCAAAACATCAGGGCCCCAAGCGTCCGCATTCCGGCGCAACTGATCCCAGGCCGGAATGTGTCGTCGCGAAGGCTCCGGTTCCGTCACCTCGGATATCCATTTCGCCAACTCGCTATCCACGCGCTTTCGCGCCTGTAACGGCTCCTTAACCGCCGCGACTTCACGAAGAATGTCTCGCGAACTCATGGACTCGGACCAAAGCGACCCATCGATCCAAGAAACCAATGTAGCGCCCAATCCAAACCAATCCGACTCGGGTCTGGCGCCCTCGCCCCGAGCCACTTCGGGTGACATGGTTTCCACGGTGCCACGAGGGTTCAAGCCCTCGGCTTCCTCGGCGCGATAGACCAAACCCAAATCTGCGACCTTGGCTCGCCAGCTATCGCCTTCTTGCCAAACTAAAATGTTTCCGGGAGAGATATCGGTGTGAAGCCAACCCTGGCGATGAAGATAGTGAACACCGCGAAGTGCCTGAACGAAGGCGGCTCGAACTGCATCTTCCCCTCCGCGCTCAAAGATTTCATGGGAAGGAACAACTGGCACGTACTCTAGAAGATGACCTAGAAGTTCGCCGTCTCGTACAAGACCTAGTGATTCAATCAGGCAGGGGTGCCGCAGATGAGAGAGGAGACGAAACTCTTGAATCAAACCGTCTCTGGCTTGGTCGGAGGACTTTGCTACTTTGAGGGCACACACTCGCCCGGTCCATCTATCGGTTACGCGATAGAGAACGCCTTCCGCCCCTTCAGAGAGGAGCTTCCAATCGCGAAAACGATTGTCGAAAGATGTGGGAGCAGGCGGGTCTGACTTCACACTGGCTGCCTTCCGGTAGGTGGATGACCGCGACCGAAAGGAGTGTAGCGCGAAAACAGCGGCTTAGAAACCGAAGGCAGATAGGCTCCGGCACTTCGGCTTCAGCGCTCTATTGATCGGCTCCGAGGCTCTTCTTAAT
>JABDJR010000594.1 GCA_013003415.1 Candidatus Eiseniibacteriota bacterium
AGACAATCAAGCGATGTGGGTGGGTGGGAAAAGAACCCATCTACCATGAGTATCACGATACCGAGTGGGGTGTGCCCGAGTGGGAAGACGACGCCCTGTTCGAGAAACTCATCCTCGATGGGTTCCAAGCCGGGCTTTCGTGGATCACGATCCTCAAAAAGCGAGACAACTTCCGGAAGGCCTTTAGCAGCTTCGACGCGAAGAAGATCGCCCGGTACCGCGAGGCTCGGGTTGAGAAGCTGATGCAGGACACGGGGATCGTCCGCAACCGCCAAAAGATTGTCAGCACGGTTGGAAACGCCAAGGCTTACCTGGCTATCCAGAAGGAAGGTTCCTTCTCGGACTACTTGTGGGAGTTCGTGGGAGGGAAGCCGGTCCAGAACCGGTTTAAGGCCATGAGCGACCTCCCGTCTAAAACCGAGACATCCATAGCCATGAGCAAAGACCTACAAAAGCGCGGCTTTCGTTTTGTAGGACCCACCATTTGCTACGCGTTTATGCAGGCGGTGGGTATGGTCAACGACCACACCACCGACTGTTTCCGTCACAAAGAAGTGAAAAGGCTCTAGCTAGATCAGCACTTTCCCGCGGCCCAAGATCTCATTCAGGGCACTACGGAAAATGGTTTTGGATTGGGGTAGATCCGGAGAAATCCGCTCTTCGTAAAGGTCGAAGGCAGAAGCGATCTCCTTTCCAAAACTCTGGAGCAGAGACTTGTTTCCCAAAGCCACTTCGTGCTCGGTCTTGCGCGCCAAAATGATCTCGTGAATCACCGCGCGCGCCATGCGTCGGGCAACCGTGGGGTCGGTGACTAAACGGCTTGCCGGGCGGTTGGAGATAGGAGCTGAAGCCGAGCTTGCCGCAACCGGGGCCGGGGTGGGCTTTGGTGTCGGCGCACTTTGTGTAGGCTCGGGCTTTGCCGCCACACTTCCGTTTCCGTTTTCAGCCGGAGAGGTAACTGCAGCTTCTTCTTCCGATTTGTGTACCGGGAAAACAGCTTTGCACTTGGGGCAACGTACTTTGATGCCGCTTTCGGGCACGCGGCTCGAGGCAATTTCGTATTTGGTTAGGCAGTCGGGACAGCGAACGATCATGATGTTCTCGGTTTCCATAAGCTTGAGTGACGACTCGATTGAACTAACCGGCTTCGGCGAGGGCACCGACTTGTTCAAGCAATCCGCGTAATCGTTTGGCGAGAGGCTCCCACTCCGGTCCGGCTTGGCCATCCAAAGCCCCCGAAGAAAGAATCTCTTGCGCCTTAACTCTTGCCGTTTCCACCGTGGCTTCATCCCGAATGGGATCGGCCAGTCGGTAGGCGGGACGACCGCTCTGGCGAGTTCCGGCCATGTCTCCCTGACCTCGGAGCTGGAGATCAATTCGGGCTAGTTCAAAACCATCATCGGTGGCTACAAACTGCTCCAAGCGGGACTGAGCCTGGGCATCGACCTGAGGCCCTATGATTAAAACACAATAGCTCGTGTGTTTGCCTCGTCCAATTCGCCCTCGGAGCTGATGAAGTTGACTGAGGCCGTACCTCTCGGGGTGCTCGATGACCATAAAGGACGCATTCGGGACATCAATTCCCACCTCAACCACGGTGGTGGCTACCAAAACATCGTGATCTCCGGCGGAAAAGGCCTTCATGGTGGCGTCTTTGTCTTCGGGTTTCATCTGACCATGGAGAAGGGCCACCCCAAAATCCTCTAACTTGGGATGCGCCTGAAGCCGAGCCGCCATTTCGGTTGCGGACTTCATGTCACTTTTGGCCGACTCCTCCACCAAGGGATAGATCACAAAGGCCTGCCTCCCTTCTCGGAGTCGTTCAGCCAAGAAACCGTAGACCGCTTCCCGCTTTAGTTCGCTGGTCAGGCGACTGATGATGCGCCCTCTCCCCGCAGGTTTCTCTTTAATAATGGTGAGATCGAGATCTCCGTAGCGTGTCAGAGCGAGGGATCTGGGGATGGGAGTGGCGGACATGACCAAAACATGGGGGGCGACTCCCTTCTTTTGACCTTTTTGGGTCAGGGCAAGACGCTGCATCACTCCAAATCGGTGCTGCTCATCGACCACAACCAAGCCCAAATCGAAAAACTCCACCTGCTCCTGAAACAGAGCGTGGGTTCCGACCAAAAGCGGACAGGAGCCATCTTTCACCGTGCGGAGGATTTCTTTGCGGGCCTTGGCCTTCGTGCTACCGGTCAGCAACCTCGGCTCCAAACCGAAAGCGCCCGCCATGTCGATGATGTTTCGGTAATGCTGCTCGGCTAAGATTTCGGTGGGAGCCATGAGGGCGGTTTGCTTTCCCGCATCGGCGGCAGCCCCGGCTGCTAAGAGAGCCACCACGGTTTTACCCGACCCCACATCTCCTTGAAGGAGTCGGTTCATGGGGTGGCCGCCGGTCACATCTTTCATGATGTCGTTCAGGGCCTCATCTTGGTCCCCGGTGAGCGTAAAGGGAAGGCCGGCTCGGACGCGCCGGAAGATCTCGCCCTCCGCGACCAGTTTTGGTCCTCGCTTTCCCTTTTCCCGCCGTCTTCGCACCGCGCCCATGAAGAGTTGATCCAAAAACAACTCGTCAAACACCAAACGTCGGCGCGCCTCTTCGTAGTCTTCCTGACTGGCCGGGAAGTGAATGGATTTGTAGGCACTGAGGAGATCGGTAAACTTAAACTCTTGGATCAGGCCCGGCGGCAAGGTGTCTTCTAGGTCCCGGTGGGCAATGGCCAAGGCCTGACGCACCCAGTCTCGAATGTTGTGTTGGCTTACGCCACGCGTGAGCGGATAGATGGGAAACCACAAGCCCGTATGCTTTTCGGCGTCTTCAAGTTCGTCGAGGGGCTCGTATTCAGGATTTTGGAACTGAGGACGCCCGCGAAAGTGACCGAGCTTTCCCGAAACCAGAATCTTGGCCCCTTCGGTGAAGTGATTCTTGCGCCGCCCTCCCCCAAAG
>JABDJR010000596.1 GCA_013003415.1 Candidatus Eiseniibacteriota bacterium
ACCATCGACCACCCGCAATCCTTCGTGAAGCTGGGCATATTGAACCCACCAGCCTGTCGGCGTTTCTACGGTCCGGACAGGAGAAAGCTGCTCCGCGGTCACCCATGCGGCAGCCTGATTGAGGAGAAATTGCCGACCCAAGCGCTCGGCCGAGGCCGGGGAACGGGGAATCTCCTCGAGGGGAAGGGCCGGTCCCTGAAGGCGGGTGGGCATGGCTTGATTGGCATCCCAGCTCGAAACCCAACCCGGGTTTCGCTGGAGGAAGCCCTGCCACTCGGATTGGCCGTCTAGAGCCGCGTTGGTTCGGCTAGACCGCTGAACTTCTTCGATCTGGCCACCCAGCAGATCCACCTCGTATTCCGAATGATGGTGGTTTTCGTGGGGAACCGCAGCCTGCGCCGACGGTATGGATAAGACCAGGAGTGAGATAAGAACGAGAGCAGAAACGGGGCGCATGCGGGATCCTCCAAGGAGTCCGATTGAGTTCATTCTGTCCATTTTTTTGTCAGCATAATTTGAGCGCGGGGGGCTTGGGAGAGCTCCCAGGGCTGCTGAGGGGGACAATGAGGATAGCGAAGAGCTTCTTGACCGCACACCCCCCAAATCGAATACGTGATAGTGGCGTTTGAAGTTACCTGATTGCGAGGCTTGCCTCCCCAAGGTCACCATCCGTATAGTCTGAGCTAGGTTAGGGCTTTTGCCCCAAAGATTTAGCCGGAAAATGAGAGTCACAACTCCCTCCCGGCTTCGTTACCGGAATTGAGCAAGGATAGGTGGATTTGAGTCCAGACCCGGCCCCTTCCCTCACCTCTGAGGTCCTAAAGCGAGTTCAGAAGAGGGAAACCGAGGCCCTAAACTTGTTTTTTGAGACCTACTTCGACCGGGCTTACGCCTATGTGTTCAGGTTGGTCAAAGATACGTATGAGGCTGAGGATCTGGTTCAGATCGCATTCATGAAAATGCACCGCGCCATCCACACTCTCGATACGCAAAGGGATCCGACATCTTGGGTCTTCGCCGTGGTAGCCAACACGGTTCGAGACCACTGGAGATCAAGACGCTATAAGCAATCGCTGAGAGACAAGCCTCTCGATGAGGCCCCTCTTACCGATGATCTAACCGCAGAAGATCTTCAAGAAGCGCAAGACGCAGCCAAGATTTTGGAAAGGGCTCTAGGGGAATTGTCCGAAAACCTAAGAGCGGTGGTTTTGCTCCGAGACTATGAAGATCTTAGTTACACGGAAATCGCCAACGTCTTAGGTATCGAAGAAGCTGCAGCCAGAAAGCGACACTCGCGAGCGCTGGGCGAACTTCGAGCCGCCTTGAAGGGAAATAATCTGGGGGCCATAGAGAAACAATCATGAGTGAAAACCAACCGCCTATCACACCAGAAGAAGAACGCGAGATTCGCGAGACCTTACGGCAACTCAGCGTGCCCAAGGCTCGCCCTGAATTCCGCGCCAAAATGAAGAGTCAGTTTACCGAAGCCGGCTCCCCCGACGTGTACCCCATGACCTCCTCCAACACCGCTTCCGACCGTGGATTCAAACGCGGCCTAGTTTGGGGAGGACTTGCGGCGGCTGCAGCCTTGGCTTTATTCCTGTTTACCCAGCCAGCCTCCAGCCCAAGCTGGACGGCCTCTGTCACCAATGGCCCCTCAGAGTTGGTCGTCGACGGCGAGACCATCCACACTGCCGACTCACAAACCCTCGGTGCCAATGCAACCGTCTATAATCCCGGTCCTAATGCCCTTGTCATCGGAATCGAAGATGTCATTCAGTGCGTGCTCGCCCCCAACACCGAGATCGTTTTGGGAACCACCACCAAAGATGGCAAGTCCGAGCTATCCGCCACCCTTGATCAAGGCCAAATGATGGCGGTCACCGGGCCTGAATTCCCAGGTCTCACGCTCACCACCGAAGAAGCTGAAATCCGCATCACGGGCACCTTGTTTGGAATGCTGAAAGAAGCCGACTCCACCTGTGTTTGCGTTTTCGAGGGCAAAGTCCTCGCTAAACTCAATGGTGAGTTAATAACGATTCCAGAAGAGAGTCGTTTGACTCTGTTCTCAAACCAAGACCCTATCCCCATGTCTCTCTATCCTCTCTCCCTAAAAGAAGAGGAGATGAAAGGCATGCTCGCGAGCCGCTGAGTCGGTCCCTGGGAAATGTCAGTCCTTGGGAAACAGAAACTTAAGAATCTGATCCATGCGCGCTGCCCAAGCGACCTCATTGTGAGCCGCACCTTCGAACTCTCGATACAAGAGGTCTTCGTCGAGAACAAAACCCTTCTCGATTAGCGCGTCTCGCAAAGCTCGCGAATCCATGAGGGTTTGGGTGGGGTTATTTCCCTCGGCCGTTCCCATGTCGACCCACACTTGAGATTGAGGCCGCTCCGCTTCATCCACGACGTCTAGAATGTCTCGGTTTGCAAACCAGACGCTCGGCGATACTACACCCAGGCGAGAAAACACCTCGTCGTACTCAAGCCCCAGATACATCGTCACCAGTCCTCCCAAGGAGGATCCCGCAAGTCCGGTGGATTCGCGGCCGGGTTGCGTCCGGTAGGTCGCGTCGATCATCGGCTTCAGTTCTTCCACCAGAAAACGCCCGTATTCGTCGGCCTCGCCTCCGGGACTTCCATCCTGCGCCACATGGGTGTACTCAAGAAACCGACGGGAGGTGTTGTATACCCCCACCACAATCAAAGGAACGATTTCCTCGGCTGCAATCAATTCTTCCGCAGTTTCATCGACTTGCCACTCCATTCCAATAAACGAAGTGCGCGCATCGAATAGGTTCTGCCCGTCGTGCATGTAGAGAAC
>JABDJR010000367.1 GCA_013003415.1 Candidatus Eiseniibacteriota bacterium
TATGCGGCGACCCTTCAGGCCAAGAACGGTTCGGACAAGCCGATGCTGATTCGAGTTGAGCGCCGTGCTGGTCACGGGGCTGGTAAACCCATTTCAAAACGCATCGACGAGATGGTCGATATCTACTCCTTCGTTATGAAGGAACTTGGGATGGTGGGAGTCGCTCCTTAGAACTGGGGCATCTTGCTTGGATCGAACTCGCCGACTTTTGTGGAGAAGGCCCAGTTGTCACGGCTAGGCTAAGTAGGAGTCTTTGAGGCTTTGGTGAAGCTCCGCCACATCGTCGACGAGGTCGGCTTCTCCATGCTCAAAGCGGTTCTTCCGTAAGGCAAACTGCATGCAGGTCTGCAGGCGAAAGGCCAGATTCTTTTCATCGCCGCGGCAAAAGGCTGCCGGTTTTCTCCATCCATGACGCAGCTTTTGGTACTCCGCCTCGGTAATGAGGGTACCAATTTCGGGCTCCAAGTACGCGTGAATGACTTTTTGCTCCCGCTTCCAGAACCACACCACAATCACGATGGTGGACAAGACCCCGACCGTCGCCACCCAAAGCGTGACGAAGATCGCGGCTGTGTTGACCGAAGCCAGCACCGCGCCAAAGTTATGCAGCATATGAAAAGTGATGGACAAGGCCAGACCCAAGACCGGGTACAGTCTCCGAGCACTCCGGTTTCTGTGAATACGAGCGAAGCCAAAGCTGATGCCCGTGATTCCGGTGAAGAAGGCGTGGCTCAACCCGAACAGCACCGCGCGGGCAAAAATGGTGAAGCCCTGCTCGGCGTAGCCGCCCTCTTCGTAGGCGGAGACGAAGTAGGCAAAGTCTTCGGTCATGGAGAATCCAAAACCGATCATGGCTCCGTAGATCAGTCCGTCCAAAGGGCCGTCGAATTCTCGCGCGTGACGCTTGTAAACCCACAAGAGCGCCAAAGCCTTGGCGGTTTCCTCAACCACGGGCGCCACGAGGGCCGCCTCATAGAGATCGCCCTGGATCGATCGAACGGTATCGCTTAAGGGGTAACTCAGAAGAACTTCCCCAACGATACTGATAAAGATGGCGGGAATCGCGCCCCAAAGAAAGGTGAGACGCAGCAACCAGCCCGGTTCGTGCTCGTAGCGATCCATCCAATAAAAGAACATCGCATAGAGGGTGGCGGGGATAATGGCGGCGAGAGCGCTGATCAAGATCGGGATCATCGCGACCTATGGAGTCGAGGGACCATCTGCATGGCCTAAGGCTACAAGATAAAGGGGGTATCTCTCATTAGAGAAATACCCCCCTGGCATGGATGCCTAATACGAACCGAAAAGGCGCCTCTAGAACACCTCGGGCACGTCGACCGAGACAACGCCCACGAGCGTAAACTTCACCTTGGCTTGCCAATCGAAGTCTACATTGGGGTTTGCGTTGCTACTGGATGCGGTTCCCGACCAGCTGAACTGATACTGAAGGTCAGGAAGCGTGACGTTCTCTCCGAGCTTCTGAGCCGCTCGAGCCTGAAGATACTCATTGAAACCATCGTTCAAAAGAGCGATGGCGGCCGCGTTTAGCGGTGCAACCTGGAACGGGCCCAGCACACTAGCAATCGGTACCGACTGGTAGCTGATTAAGGTTTCCGTTTGGGCTACCGGAATGATCCCGCCCTCGGGGGAGGGATTTAAACGCGTTACCGATACCGAACCACTAATGGTGAGATCGGCATCGCCGCGATTCTCTTCGACTCTCCAAAAACCGTTCTCGATATGAGCTGACAAAAGCGCATCGAAGGCGTTTTCCTCTTCAAGATCGAGAAGGGTAGGCACGAAGTCGACGATTTCACTGTCCATGTGTTGCGAACTGCCGGCGGTGGTAAAGGTAACCTCTTCACCGCTTCGAGCCGGAACTTCGACTTCTTTGGTTTCGACCACGCAGTTTTCGGCTGTGCAGGCGAAGAAGATGCTCATCAATCCAATGGCAATAAGAAATCTGTTTCTCATATCACCCTCCTAAAGGCCAAAAGCCAACCCGCCGGATATACCGACGCGATCGGAAATGTGCCCGGCCACGTGCACATGTAATAGGCCAAGATGTGCACCTACGCCCAACAAGAGGTGCAAATCAAGTTCGTTATCGAAGTCGACCTTGATCGATTCCTCATCTGCAGCACCCGCGTTCGTGGTGTACTGGGATGTCATCGAGAAAGAATCAAGGTTGACGGAGCCGAAGGGCTCCAACACGCCGTAATTCTTACTGGCCTGAATCCCGAAGGATAGAGCGGTAGCATCGATCAGATCGTCATCTCCAACTTTGAGCGTCTGATAGAAAACACTGCCTGCCAGTTCGACCGGAAGATCGTCGAAGTACTGAGAAACATTGTGACGCAGACCTAATCCCAAAAGGTCGATGTCACCAAACTCAGCATCTCCAGTGTCCACCGCAATCCACCGCACGGTGGCCTCGGTGCCCATATAACTCCCAATCGTGAGCTGCGGTACGGCAAGAGTAAAGGAGCTGAGATCGAAGCCGCCGGGGAAGAGATACTCGGTGCCTCCATCTCCCTCGACGATGACCGCATTCGTGGGACCCACAACCGTGTTCGCCTCGACTTCTTGGGCCGGAGAGAACTCTCCTCCCGTCATTCCCATAAAGGTATCGTCATCGTCGCCGAAGAAAACCGACATGGCTTGAACTTCGAGTCGAACTCGAAATCCTTCCACCGGAATGCTTGCCGACGTGAAGAAACCTGTGTTCAGTGACTGGCCGAAAGCTTCGGCCAAAGGTTTTAGATACCCTTGCGCGGTTTCATCGGTGAAGGAGGATAGGTTTTCCTCGAGCTGGGCTTCTGCCAGCTGAGGAGCACCAACCAACAATACTAGGATCATGGTCAACCCAACGATCTTCACCCACCGCAGAGGCAATTTACTGGGGGCCTTTAGCGCCCAAACGACATCCATACTTCCCCCTTATGAGGCATATAGAAAAGATACTCTCCAGATAGCCCTATTCTCCTTAACCGGCAAAAAGATGCAACCCCCCTTGTTCAGGAGGGTTGCCGATGGTTGCGGGATAAGGTGTTACTCGCCTGGGTTTTTTAGCCAAGGGGGTTCATGCGGTCTTTATTTCTCAGCCCCCGGGTTTGCGACCACGAGTTCTTCGTGCTCAGGTTCGCGGCCGCGGATTGCGGTCCAGACCCGGCGCGGAAGGTTACCGATGTCCTCGGCAATGGAAGCGGTAGTGGGTAAGAGCACCGCAGTAAGAAAGGTCGAAACTAAAAGGCCACCCATGATCACGAGCGCCATGCTGTAGTAGTACACACCCGCCAAGGCTGGCTTTTGAATGACCATGGGAACCAGGCCAATGAGGGTGGTCAACGCGGTCATGAGAATGGGGCGCAGACGTTCGCGTCCTCCCCGCACCATGGCTTCGTAGCGCGGGAGGCCTTGCCGGCGATACTGATTGATGTGTTCTAGCATCACGATACCGTTATTCACGACAATGCCGATGAGTAAAAGCAGTCCCACCGCAGCCGGCGTATCAAAATCTGTGGATGTGATCCACAAAGTCCAGGCGGCACCGGCCAGAGCAAAGGGGAGGGCAACCATGAGCCCAATGGCTTGACTCACCGACTCAAACAAGCCCGCCATCACCGCGAAAATGAGAAGCAGAGACAAGGCTAAATTGATGAGGAACTCGTTGGACTTTTCCTTTGCTCGCTCTTGCCATCGCCCATAGGTCCAAGAGTAGCCGTAGGGAAACTCCATACCGTCCATGGCGGCCTTCACTTTAGGCATGTACTCCTCGCGAGTGCCCTCTTCATAGGCAGCGCCAACCCATAGACTGGTCTTCCGATTGTCGCGGTTGATGCGTTCAGCCCCCGGTTTAATCTCGAAACTGGCCAAAGACGCCAGAGGTACTTTTTCGCCCTCTTCGGTCCATAGAGGGAGGTTCTGAAGCTGGTCGATCGTTTCCGCTTTTTGCTCGTCTAGGGTGAGGCGCATCTCGCGCTCGCCGTCGGCGGTGCGGAACCGTCTTAGATTTTGACCGCGATAGGTGAGACCAATCACTTCCGCCGGTTGCGTGGGCCAAACGCCGTAGCGCGAGGCAAGATCACGATTCAGCTCCACATGAAGCTCTTGTCCCCCTTGCTCGCTGCTGGAAAAACTTTGCTCCAGGCCGGGGATCTCTTCAATCCGAGCCCGCGCTTGTTCGGCTAAATCGGCCAGAACCTCCGAGTCTTCTCCCACTAACATAAATGCGACGCGCTTCCCTCGGTCCTGTCGCCAGAACTGGCGGTTTTCCATGACCTCCAGTTTCAGTCCGGGGATTTCGGGGAGAATCTCTCGCAGTTCTGCGCGAACCGCTTTGATGTTCTCAGGGGTCGCTTCGCCTTCGTCTAAATACACCCGCGTCAAAGACCAGTTGTCACTCCACCAGCTGTAGATCGAACGCGCCATGAGAGCTTCGCGATGGGGCTCGAGCAGCTGCTCTACCGAAGTCACGATCTCCTGCTTGCGCTCCAGACTGTGCTCTTCGCTAAAGTTGTAGCGAATCTGCACAAACAGCTCGGCCTCATCCGTATCGAAGTTTTTGTCGATCTTCATGAAGGGATAAACCGCGGAGGCGACCACAAGCACACCAATCACCGGGGTGATCCACCGATGGCGGAGGTTAAAGCTCAATAGCTTCACGTAGCGATCTTCCAAGGCCGTCATCCACCGGGCTCGCGGCCTGGGTTTTGACTGAATAAACCAGCTTGCGGCCATGGGAATGAGGGTTTGGCTGATAAAGAGCGAAGCGAGCAGAGTCAGGCAAACCGTGATGCCCAGCTCTTTCAGCATCAGGTTCATTTCGCTGGGCTTGTTAAAGATGAGGGGGAGGAAAACGATCACCGAGGTGAGGGTAGCCGCAATGACTGCCGTGGACACTTCGCTGGCACCCAGGCGAGCAGCCTTCTTGCGGTCGACTCCAAGTTCCTGGTGACGGAAGATGTTTTCCATCACCACGACCGCGTTGTCGACCAGCATGCCAATGCCGACAATGAGCCCCAGCAGAGTGAGCGTGTTCAGCGTGCCACCTTTGGCCCAAATAATCCCACAGGCCACGATAATGGAAAAAGGAATGCACAAAACAGCCACAATGGTGGTGCTGACTCGGCGTAAGAAGCCGTAGAGCACAATGCACGCAAGCAAGGCTCCGAAAGCGCCGGTAAAGAACAAGTCTTGGATGGCCCCTTTGATCTCTTTGCCTTGGTTGAACCAAACCAAGAAGTTCACCCCTTGCAGTTCGGGGTCGTCACTCATTTCGGCAATGCGTTTTTCAAGCGCCTCACACACCACCACCGAGTTGGCCTTGGCTTCTTGGCTGACCGTAATCCCAATCGCAAAATCGCCATCGAGGTGCCGTCCGTATTCCAGCGGTGGCTCTTCATAAACCACATCCGCCACCGCACTCAGCTTCAGGCCGTCCTCACGAATCACCAGGTTCTGGATTTCTTCAACGTCTGTGAAGGAGCCCACCGTGCGGAGGGCAAACCGGTTTCGGCCTTCTCGCAAAACGCCCAGAGATTGATCGAAGTTGGTGGCGCGAAGGGTCTGGGTGATGTTCCGAATATCAACACCGTGAGATTCGATATCGGCGAGACGCAAATTGATGCGCACTTCGCGGGGGTTCACCCCGTCGAGGCGGACCTGGGCCACCCCCGGAACACGTTCAAGGGGTTTCACAATCTTTCGCTCGAGGAGGTCGTAGCTTTCACTCAAGTCACGTTTGGAAGCGAGGCGACCTTCCAAAATGGGCTGATCGGCTTCTCGTGCGTTCCAGCTGTTGCCTACGGAAATGTCACCAATGTCATCGGGGAGATCGCGCTTCACTCGATCGATCTTCTCCCAGATGTCGGCCTTGATCATGGCCATGTCGGTGCCCCACTCGAAATCGAGCCGCACCACGCCGCCGTTTTGATTGCACATGGACCAAAGATTCGTGATCCCCTTCACCGTGCCGAGGGCGTCTTCCATGGGGCGAATAATCATGCGCTCCACTTGAGCCGGCGAGGCGTTGGGGTAATCCACTCGCACGAAAACTTCCGGCTCCTCTATCTCAGGCAGGAACGCCAATGGCAGCTTCACCAGAGCCACCCCTCCAAGCACAACCAAACTCACAATGAGCATGAGGGTGGTGACGTGTCGTTTAATCGCTATTTCGGGAAGCGTCATGGCTTACTCCAGGCTTTCAATATCTAAAGAAGACACCTTCGAGGGAACGATCATGTAGGCGGCGGGAATCACGATGAGTGTCAGCAACGTGCTGAGGAACAATCCCGAAGCTACGGTAACGGCGAGAGGAGTTCGAAGCTCAGACCCTTCACCCCAGGCCAAGGCCATGGGCAAGAGACCCAGAATGGTGGTGAGGGTGGTCATGAGAATGGGGCGAAGGCGAACGTGGCCGGCAGACACCACCGCTTCCAGCTTGTCCATGCCCGAGCGCCGATAGCGGTTGATGGTGTCGATGAGAACAATGGCATTATTCACCACAATACCCACGAGCATGATGGTTCCAATAAGAACGATGACACTGATGGGGGTTTGGGTGGCGAGGAGCCCGGCCGCAACTCCCACCAGGGCAAGGGGAATGGTGAAGAGAACGATAAACGGATGCACCAAAGACTCAAACACGGCTGCCATCACCAGGTAGACCAAGAAAATAGCCAGGCCGATAGCAAAGCGCAGACTGTTGAAGGAAACCTGCATCTCTTTGTTCTGTCCGCCAATTTCGGTGCTGATTCCGGGCGGGGGTGGCGAGGCAGCCAGGGCTTGGTCGACAAGGCCCACCGCCTTACCCAAGGTGATGCCCTCCAGGTTGGCGCTGATCACGGCCGCGCGCTGTTGCTTCAAACGGTGAACCTCGGCCGGTCCGCGGTCGAGTTGCACGTCGGCTAAAGAAAGGAGTCGAATCGGGCGACCATCAGGTCCTTCCACCACAAGGTTGCGTACGTCGTCGACCGAGGCGCGATCCGATTCGCGGTTCCGCACTCGAATGTCAATCTGACGGTCGGCTTCTTTGTAGCGCGTAGGTACCGCACCCAAAACGCGGTTCTTCAACGTTTCGGAGAGGACTCCCATGTCCAGGCCCAAACTAGCCAGGCGGTCGCGGTCGAAGATGACCTGCACTTCGGGGTTTCCGGACTCCAGGGAAGAGCGCACATCGACCAGGCCAGGCAGGCCCGCCACTTCTTCGGCAAGCACAAGCGAATAGTCACGGAGCTGTTCTAAGTCTTCGCCGAACAACAAAACTTCCACCGGAGTCTTCAGACTGAAGTAGGAAGGCTTGCCCGATTTCAACTCGACTTCGGGGATCCCGCTAAAGGTGTCGCGCAGCTCTTCCATGACCACCTGTTCATGAACGCTGTCGTTCTTATCTTTCAGCACCAAGTTGAGTTGGCCTAAGTTTTCACCCTTGGTGTTCAAAGAAAGACCGCCCGAAACCAGGCGACTCCCCACGGTGGCGTAGTGGCGATCAATGGCGCCGTGGGTGTCCACCGCTTCTTCCATTTCGGTGATCACGCGGTTGGTGGCGTTGAGGGCGGTGCCCTCGGGCATTTTCACTTCAAAGAAGAACTCGCCCTGACTCATGGGGGGAATTAGCTCGGTTCCCACAAGGCGCAAAGCAAAAACCGAAGCGACAAACAACGCTGCGGCCACAAAAACGGTTCCCCACTTGAGGCGAATGGCGCCGCGGATGAAACGGTCGTAGGCTCGAGACACCGAACCCAGGGCTTGTTTCCCCGGTTCCTCTTCGGAGCGAACCTTGCCTTTGCCGCCGCCACCCACCGCGCTCAGCATGGGGATGACGGTGATGGCGACCAGGAGCGAGGCTAAGAGACTCAGGGTGACGGTGAGGGCCTGATCGTTGAACAGCTGCCCGGCCACCCCTTCCACAAACACGATAGGCAAGAACACGGCTACCGTTGTGAGGGTTGAAGCAATGACCGCCGGGCCGACTTCATCGGTTCCGTTCACCGCGGACTTGGCCAGGCTCATGCCTTCTTTGCGTTTTCGGAAGATGGATTCCAAGACCACAATCGAGTTGTCCACCAGCATTCCAATACCCAAAGTGAGCCCACCCAAAGACATGATGTTCAACGAAATGTCCATGCGATACATGAGCATGAAGGTGGCCACAATGGAGATGGGGATGGAGGTGGCAATGATCAGAGTGCTGCGGAAGTCGCGCAAGAACACAAAGAGAATGATGATGGCAAGCAGACCACCGATCAGCGCTGCGTTGCGAACTTCTTGAATGGCCTGTTGAATGAACAAAGACTGATCGAAGAGAGTCACGAGTTCGTAGCCGGGGGGGAGGTCGTCGCGAATTTCCGCGAGTTTTTCTTGAGTGACTCGCGCGACGGCAACTGTATTGGCATCGCCCTCTTTGAAGATGTCGACCTGAACGCACTCGCGACCACCCACGCGGGTGATCTCTTCTCGTTCTTTGGCTCCGCGGTATACCTCGGCCACATCGGCCAACCGAACTGGAGCCCCCTCGTCTTGGCGAATGATGAGGTTCTCGATCTCGGCAAGATCATCAAACTCGTTCAGGGTACGAATCAAGAATTGGGAGTCGACGCTCCGAAGGGATCCTCCGGGCAGGTTGACGTTGGAAACGCCCACCACCTGAGCGATGCGGTCTAACGGAATGCCAAGGGCGGCCAGGCGCTCTTGGTCCACATCGATTTGGATCTCTTCTTCTAAACCGCCTTTGATTTGCGCGGCGGCAATTCCTTTTACGG
>JABDJR010000614.1 GCA_013003415.1 Candidatus Eiseniibacteriota bacterium
ACGCCTACCCCGAAGTTCATGACTTCGAAGATGCTCCGGTCGAAAAGCCGGCAGAGAAGTATGACATTGAGCCTGCGGCAGACCGTGCTGCTCCCGAAGACCGCGTTGAAGGCTCTACTCTTGAAGAGACCTACGAACGCGTGCCCACCCAGGAATACGCGGCGGCCCTGGCCAGCGGTGAGGAATCTCTCAGTGTCGATAACGACTTTGCCCGGCAGCTTGCGCACCTGCGCGCGTCCATTGATCAGATCTTCACTACCGGTGAGTCCAAAGTTCTCATGTTTGCCGGATCGGTTCCCGGCGAAGGGGCAAGCATGACGGCAGCCTCCTTTGCGCAAATGCTTGCCGACGATCCTCGACTGCGAGTCGCCTATATCGATGCCGACTTCCGAAACGAAGATCTCCGTCCTGTGGATACGGTCGAGCCAGGTACGGGTCTGGCCTCGGTTTTGGTGCGGAGGGCAGCCGCATCCGATTCGATCCACACGTCTAACCGTCTCGATATTCTGCCCTCTGAGGGGATTCACAAGGATCCCTATCAAATCTGCTCTGAAGAGCACTTGGCCCCACTGTTACGATATCTCCGAAGCCAGTATCATTTCACCATCATCGATGCGGCACCGGTATTGAACGCCCCCGAAACCTCAGTCCTGGCCGGTATGGTCGATGGGGTCGTCATGGTTGTTCATGCGGGCCGCACCAAACGTGAAATCGTGAAAAGGTCGGTTGAACGCATGGGCAAATACAGCGCCCGTGTACTGGGAGTTGTTATGAATCGTCAGCAGTACGTCATTCCCGAATTCATCTATCGCCGGCTCTAACCCGCCTTCATGTCTTCGGTCTCCGTTCTTTTAAGAACGCTCAACGCGGAGTCTTATCTAGGTCCCCTCCTTGAATCACTCAAGCGCCAAACCCTACCTCCCATTGAAGTGCTTATTGTCGACTCGGGCTCAACCGACCGCACGATCGAAATGGGTGAGGCCGCCGGGGCACGTATCGAAACCATTCTCCCGGAAGAGTTCACCCACGCTTACAGCACCAACTACGGCTTTCGCGCGGCCAAAGGGGAGTTGGTCGCCATGCTGAGCCAGGACGCTCTTCCCGCGAACGAGAATTGGTTAGAGGCTCTAGCCACCCCCCATAAAGATCAAAGCGTAGGGGCCACGTTCGGGCGGCAGGTTGCCCGGGAAGGCTGTTTCCCTCTCGAGCGCTGGGAGATCGAACGGTGTTACCCGTCGGATTCACCAGCCCCCGTTGTGTACAGCAATGTCAGTTCGCTGGCTAAGAAGTCGCTGTGGGAACAGTGCCCCTTCGATGAGAGTCTACGAATTTCTGAAGACCAAGTTTGGGCCGAAAACGTCCTCGAGTCTGGATACAAGGTGCTCTATATTCCGGAGAGTCACGTGTGGCACTCTCATACCTATACGCTGCGTGGGGTTTACGATCGATGTCGGGCCGAAGCCAGGGCGCGGTTACAGGCGGACGGCGTGCGGGAATCTCATGGGCTCCTCTGGAAAGGCTGGCCCAAGCAGGCCATGCTCGATGCCCACCGGCTGATCCGCGAAGGTTCCCTAGCCAGTGTCCCCCGAGCCTGGGCCTATCGGTTCGCCCAATTTGCGGGAATGGTCAACGGAGGGAAGTCATGAATCTAACCTTCGATGGTCCTTCTCCAGGCGAAACGCACGTAGCCCAAGATCTCGAGCGCATCTGCGAGGCCTCTCGTGAATTGGCGACTCAGGATGATCTGCGTGCGATTTTTCTCCTTGGCGGCTATGCCCGCGGGGAGGGCACCGTTATTCAAAAGCCCGATGGCTCTTGGCGCGGCTTCAACGACTACGACTTGATCCTCGTTTTCGGAAAGCGTCCCCCCACCGAGCCCTACCAAGAATTGTCCCGAAGGTTGGCTCAAGAACTCGAAATTGACTTTGTCGATCTTGGGGTTGCCGGCTTGGAAGATTTGTCCGTCGCGCCACCGACCTTGTTTTGGTACGAGCTGGGTGAGGC
>JABDJR010000617.1 GCA_013003415.1 Candidatus Eiseniibacteriota bacterium
CTACAAAATGGACGGTAGCTCCGAAGACTTCTTTGGCATGGGTCCCACCGATCTCACGTTGGGACTGGGTGTGACGGTGGCTAACCTCGGGCCCGATATTGCGCTCGTGGCCGAGCGAAGCAGCGATCCGCTTCCCCGGAACCTGAAGATTGCGTTGAGTGCCGGTGCTCGTGCCCCGGAGTCCTTCTCGGTGTTGGCGGGTATTTCTTTCGAAAAGAGCCTCATCTTTGAAAGCATTGCAGACTCGATCAAAACGGAATTGTCGTTCTATGAACGAAACGAAGTCTTGGTCTCGGGCGGTGTAGAAGTGGGCTTCGCGGATCTTGCTTACGGTCGCTTGGGCTACATCTACGACGATCCCGGTGAAATCAAAGGCATGACCTTCGGTGCCGGTTTCTATCTTCAAAAGTTTGGTCTTGATATCGCATCCATCCCACAGTTTCGGGAGTTGGATCGCGTGACCAAGTTTTCTGTGATTGCCAGGTTCGACTAGCTGCCTTTTGCCGAGTGACAGCCGCGCAAAACAATTGTGGTGACGTGGCTTTGAACAAAACTCCTGCCAAAGGAAACTGAACGGGAATGGGTAGTCGAAGCCTCCTGAAAATCGTCAGCCTGGGTTTGTTTTTGGGGATGGGTTTGTCTCTGCCCTCCGGTTCTGCGGCCGAGCCTCTTCAGATTCGCCCCATTCGAGACCCCTCGCAAATCTCCGAGAAAACCCGGGCCGCCATGGAGCGCCGGCAGCAGTTTCCTCACGAGCTCTTTAGTCCGGGTGCGAAGCGACCGCCCCTTCGGTCACGCGAGGATATCCTCAGCCCAATTTTGGGCACGGCCCAAGCCAATCCGGATACGGCAAGGCTCGCCATTATTCGTATCTCCTTTGCGGCAGACGTCATTAGCCCCGACTCCACCACCGGAGACGGACGATTCGATCTCCGAACCGATACCGGCATCCCGGTTGATCCCCCGCCTCACAACAAGACCTACTTTGAAGCTCACGGGGCCGCCCTGGCGAGGTACTACCGCAGTCAGTCCTACGGTGGCCTAGAAATCGTGACCACGGTTTTGCCCGAAGAGGAAAACGGTTCCTTTGAGCTTTCTGATATGGCCGCATACGGACCTTGGAGAGTTGAGCAGTCGGCGGAGCTGATTGCTCGCGCGGAACGCTTTGTGTTCGAGTCTCTACAGGCCGCAGATGCTTCCGGCACGTTTAACTTTTCCGACTTTGACTACTTCGTCATCGTACACGCCGGCGCCGATTTCCAAGGCGATGTGAATCGAGACACTCCCTACGACATTCCGGCGTTTACGCTGACCTTTGGGGAGCCGTTGGAACTGACCACGGGTTCGGTGGATCGAGCGCTTGTACTTCCTGAGTCCTCCTCACAAGATGGTCTACTCGCCGCCCTCAACGGTGTGTTTGCTCATGAGTGTGGGCACTTAATCGGACGCTTACCTGACCTCTACAACATTTTTAGTCTCGACTCCCAAGTTGGTTTTTGGAGTCTCATGGATAGCGGCGATAACATTGCCGCCATTGTCGTTGATCCTGAGACCAATGAGGAGTTTGAGGCGCGGGGCATTTTTCCGACCAGCTTTGATCCCTGGTCCAAACTACAGTTCTTTGGTTCGGCGGCTCAGCCGGTGGAAGTTCAAGAATCCTACGATGAACTTCTAACCGCTACGCAACTCGACCCCACCATTCCGCTGGTGAGTATCGATCCCTTCGAGTACTTCTTGGTGGAGAACCGGGCTTTGGATCTTGACGGCAACGGTTTTCCCTTCGTGCGGCAAGATTCAACCACCGGAGTTTTTATGGGGCCGGTGGCCGACCCCGACAATCCGGAAGGTGGGGGTGATCTCGAATGGGATGCGGTGTTGCCTGGTGGGGGCGTTTTGATTTGGCACATCGATGATCGGATTGTGCTTCCGGCTCTGGCCGATCGAGGTCAAGTGAACTTAGGTTTCCGCCGTCAGGGTGTGGCTATGGAAGAAGCGGACGGTATCAACGACTTCCTTTTGTTCACCGGCATTCTGGGACGTCCCGATGACTTATTCTTCGAAGGCAACAACACGGAGTTTGGTCCCAACACCACCCCGTCGAGCGCTTCCAATGCGGGTGACGCCACCGGAATCACGATTCGAATTCAAGGCGCTCCCGACCGCACCATGGGACTCCAAGTTGACCGTAACTATGCTCAGTCGGGCTGGCCCGTTCCCGTCACGGAAGACACCGAGCTCGCTCATGGCTTGCTTCTGGATCTCGATGCCAATGGCACTCGGGAATTCTTGTTTGGTTTTGCGGATGTGGGAGCCAAAGGCCCTGGGCTACGAGCGATCACCGGTTTGGATGCTCTGGGGCAACCGGTCGACTTCGATGATCAAGCGGCGGGAATCAACCCCTTCGCCACTTCTACTTCAGAGTTTTCCCGCCCTCTGGTGGGCGCTTCAGCGTTTCGATTCAACCCATCTGAAAAACCCCGTCCTGCGGTAGCCACGATTACTCGAAACGGAAGAGTGAGCTTGTTTGGTGGGGAGGGAGCCGGCGACTCCGGTTCCATGAACTTTACCTACTCGGCCCTCGGTGGACCGGTGCTTTTGGAAGCACCGGCCGGCCAAAGTGAAAGCTGGATTATCACCGCGGGTCTGAGCGAATTGACCACCGTGGATGGTCAGGGGAATGTCATCGAAAGTGAGCCCGCACTGCTTTCGGAGTTCGAAGCTCCAACTGCCGGTCCGGTAGTTACCCCCGAGGCTCAAGTGAGAACCAACACCGGACTGGTTACGGTTCCATACGTGGGGGCGGTTGCTTACGGGAATCAATTGGAATTGTTTACTCCCGGTAGCTTGGTGGAAATTGAAGAGCCCTCCCGAGCCTTCACCTTAGACGAGCCCATTGTTCATTTGCTGGGGGGTTATCTTGAATCCGAACCTCAGCCTAATTTAGTAGCGATTGGTCTGACTCAAGTGTGGGTGTTGTCGCCGGAGGAGGGCGTGATCAAATCGTGGGCCCTACCTGAAAGTTTGGCCGTGGGTGCGCAGCCGATCATCGCGGATCTCAATCAAGACCAACGAGGCGAGATTGTCATTCCGGGGCGTGCCGGTAATGTGTTCGTTTATCGAGGCAACGGCAGCTTGCTTCGGGGCTGGCCCCTGGGTGTCGGCGCGGGTTCGCCAAAGAATCTGATGGCCGCCGATCTGGATGGCGACGCCGACCTGGACTTGCTTGTTTTGGATCGGGAAGGTGTTTTTCACGGGTTAACTTTTGGCGCCGAGAGCCTACCGGAGTATCCCCGCTCGTTGGGTCCCTTCGATATTGTTAGCGCCTGGATGGCACCTTTCGATGAGGGAGGCATGAGTTGGGTGGCCACAACATCCAACGCAACCTTGGCCGCCATGCGTTTTCCCGACGCGGTGCCGCATCCCGGGGATTGGCGTGCGCCGGGAAGTGAAGTCTCGGGCGGGTTCTTTGCGGAGTTTAGCAACGCCGAACCGACTGCGGGAGCCGACGCCCCCAATTCCTTACTGGCCTATCCCAACCCGGCTCGGGGACAAGATGTTGAGCTGCGGTTCAGTTTGGCCGCCAACGAAACGCCCCGGTTCACCGTGTTTGATGTTTCGGGGCGGGAGATCCCCGTCGAAATTGAGCTTCGCGGCGACCCTTCCTTGGGCGAGAATGCGGCGGTCCTGCGGGTCGACGATTTGGCTCCTGGGCTCTATGTTTGCCGTCTAGAAAAGAGTGGTGCCAATGGGTCGAGCACCGAAACCACCAAAGTTGCGATTCTGCGTTAACGGGAACTTATGCCTATGAAATCTGGTGCAAAGAGCAACATGAAAACGTTATTGCTGGCCGTTGGCCTGTGCTTCGCCGCAGCTTCGGCCGAGGCTATGGTTCCTGAACTTCACCCCGAGGTTCAGACGGAACGACCTGGGCTCAGCCAAAGCGCCGTCCCCGAGGCGCGAACATCCCTTGCGTTTCAAGCTCAATCAGAAAGCTCCGGTTCTGCAGATGGCCCCAGTCCCTTCCTAGCCGGGCTGATGTCCGCCGTGGTTCCAGGATCGGGACAGCTCGCTTTAGGAAAGAAGCGTGGTCTGGTTTATCTGGGTTTAGAAACAGTCTCAATCTTTGCCGTGTGGGCCTTGCGTGCATCCGGGAATCAGGCTGAAGAGGATTACCAAAACTTTGCGGATACCCATTGGCAAACGGACCTCTATGAAACCGTATCCGAATGTGGCGACGGTTTAGGCCCGTCAGATTTTGAACGCGAGCGAGAAGCCTTGTTCTCCTTGCGAGACTCCTCTCCCGACGCCTATTACGATGACATCGGCGACCTTGGCATCTATGCTTGCGGCTGGGATCTGCAAACGAATCGTAGTGAATACAACGCCATGCGTTCTCGCTCCGACGATCTTTTTCGATCGGCAAGAGCATTTACCACGGTTATCTTTTTCAATCACATTGTTAGCGCGATTGACGCGGCGAAGTCAGCTTCCAATCTTCGACAAGCTGAGGCCGTCAACCTGGACGTAACCACCCCTCACTTCGGAGAGGTTGCGGTCAAGGTTTCCCTGAACCGAGAGTTCTAGAAAGAGCCACCTATGAAGACACCGTTTATCCTTACTTTGATGGTTTTGGGCCTGGGGTTGCTGATCCCCGGCGAAGCTCTTGCCCTGACTCCGGCTGCGGTCACACCCTCTGTCGCGACATCCCTAAACGATGCCGTGTCTGAGGAAGGAAACCCGGATTTACGCCTTCTTCCGTCGCGTGTTTACTCCGCCAGCGCGATCCTTGAGTCTTCCGAAGAGGAGTTCACCGGCGCCCAGCTTCGAAACCTCGAGGGTTATAAAGATCCTCGCTTGGCCATGCTCTACTCGCTGCTGCTTCCGGGTTTGGGAGAAATGTGGTTGGGACACACAACCCGAGCCAAAGCCTTCTTTGTGGCTGAAGCGGGGGTTTGGACGGCGTTCGGAATCTTTGAAACTCAGGGGTCCCATCGCGAGAAAATCTACAAAGAATACGCGGCTGATTTTGCCGGCGTTCCGGTCCGCGACGACAACGAGTTTTATCGCATTATCGGAAACTTTCCCGCCGCCGAAGGCCCTTTCAGTGCCAACGAAGCCATTCGACGCCAAGCGCGAGCTTTGTTTCCCAACAACCGGGGCCAACAAGAAAGCTATGTGGGGGAGAACGGTTACTTCGGAGACAGCTCCTGGGAATGGCAAACGCAAGAAGAGTTCAATCGCTACCGCGAACTCCGAAGCCGAAGCCTAGACAGCTACAACAATGCCGATCTAACTCTTGGCCTCCTCTTGGTGAACCGCCTAGCTTCCGTGGTCGACGCGGGGCTCCTCGCCAACAAACGCAATAAGTCTCTAGCTCAGGACCAAATGGGATTCCATTGGTCTGTGGAACCGGGTTCGGAAGGACCCAGCGCGAAATTTGTTCTCGCTCGCAACTTCTAAAACGCGACGTGTGCTGGCCGCCACCTTGGTGGCGATGAGTCTGTTTCCGTCCTGTGCTAACACCCAGAATGGCGCTCTGGACACACCAAACCTAACCACCTGGCCCTCCGAACAACCCACCAATGCTTGGCAACCCACCGCCATTCTAGGGCTACCCACGGGGGCCCTTGTCGTTTCGGATCGCGCACAAACCCGGTTGTATTTCCTTCCGGACCCATTAAAGAAACCGGAACGTCTCCAAAACCCGAGCCCTTCCGCAGTCGAGTGGACCGCTTTGGCCGGCACCCCCGGACTGTCCTTTTATGCTCTCGATGGCCCAGGGCAGAAAGTCCACCAGTACGACCTTAAGGGCAACTACCAAGGGCTAGCCGCGGATCTCCGTGAGATTGCCGAAGAGGAAGCCTTGGGGCGCGTAGAGCCCTACGGTCTGGCCGTCGATGGAACGGGGCAGATTCTAGTGTCGGATGGGTTGGGCGATCGGATCCTGGTCTTCGATCCAAGTTGGGACTTGGTGGGGCTCTGGGGGGAAACGGGTGCAGAGCTCGGAGCCTGGCGACGACCGGGTCGCATGGTGTCCTACCAGACGTCGACTTACGTGCATGACGAGGGAAACAATCGCGTCGTTTGCCTGGGATCCTTAGGCGAAGTGTTGGGTTCGGCAGAGGTGCATGGCGCGCTCACCGCCCTGGCCGCAGGCGCTCACGGGGTCTTTGTAGCCACGGAAGGCTTGCGGGTGGATCGGCTTCCGATTGGCCGGCAAAAGGCAAAGGCTCTTCCGCTTCCCGCTTTAGGAGAGTGTGATGGTGAAAACTACATTTCGGCCTTGGCGGTCCGGGGATCGAGCCTCTTTTTAAGCGATGGTTGTCATGGACGCGTGATCCAGTTGGCGCTGAACAAGGACTAGTTGGCTTTGACCAGAACCTCCAGCCTTCCCCGGGCTATGGCTTTGAGACTCAAGCCATTCTTTGTGGGGTGGTTTCTTCTGCTGGTCTGCGGAACCGTTTCTTTGGCGAGTGCGCAAACGCCGGTGGCGGAGGGCCCCGTAGTTTCGCGCGTGGACACCCTATCCATTTTTCCCGGCGAGAACGTGAAGTGCCTCCAGCGTTCGCGCGTTTTCCCTTCTTCCCTCCGCGTTCAAGAAGCCGACAGCCTGCTCGTTAACGGACAAGACTTCCTTCTCGATTCAAACGCCGGTTGTCTCACCCTCATTCGGGTCACGGCGCTGCCTCGTGAACTTGTGGTGTCCTACCAGGCTCTGAGAATCGATCTTGAACCCCGCTATCGGCTTTTGGAGAATCCCCATCGAAGGCAAACGGGAGTCTCGGTGGAAACCCCCGAAGCTGAAACCGATCTTGGCTTCACGTCCTCTTCCGATGTGTCGGGGCTTGAGATTAGTGGGAGCAAGACGTTTGGAATTGAACTTGGAAACAGGCAAGATCTAAAGCTTCGACAGAGTTTGGACCTTCGCTTGTTCGGAAATTTAAACCCCGACACAAAACTGCTGGCGATTCTTTCGGATCAGGACCTGCCCTTTCAGCCCGAAGGAAACACCACCGAACTGGCCGAACTCGACAAGGTTTTGCTAGAGCTGCAAACCCCCAAGG
>JABDJR010000657.1 GCA_013003415.1 Candidatus Eiseniibacteriota bacterium
GGATCGGTGGTCACCGTGTGCCAAGGCTCTCCCTTATCCGGCGAGTAGATCCCTCCGGTTCTCCCTAAAGCCAACGACGCCTCCCCCACGAGATGCAAGACACAGGATTTGTGACCAAACCCCATGCCACTGGCAACCCGCGTCCAGGTCACACCACCGTTTCTAGTGACGATGATGGTTCCCTCATCCATTTCCGGGTTCTCGTAGTCGCCTCCTACCGCAACCCCATTCTGAGGATCGCGGAAAGCAATTGAAAAAATGCCGGAACTTGGGGTTCCTGAAGCCATTGGCGTATCCACCACATTCCAAGAGAATCCGAAATCCCGAGAGAGGAACACCCGAGCATGAGAGCCGCCGGTGACCACATAAATAGAACTTGGGGCCACCGTTTTGATACAGGTTCCGCTGGCGGCAAAGCCGTACTCCCCCTCCATCATTTTGGGAAGCGTAATTTCCCCGAGGCGTTCCCAGTAAAGTCCGCCGTTCTTTGTGCGCATCACATAGGGTTTATCATCGATGGGATCACTGATCATGACCCCGTGAAGGTAGTCCCAGAAGTCAATCGCGTTGTAGAAGGCTTTGCTGTAACCGTTAGTCTTCGCTGTCGTCCACGTTTCGCCACCATTGACGGTTTGGTAAATTCGAGACGCGCTTCCCGGCCCCGCACTCATGAGGACGATCTTTCTTTCATCCCCCGCATAGACATCCCGAAAATCTAAGGTGTCTGAATCGGGGACCGAAAACGACTCCCAGGACACTCCCCCATCTTGCGTTCGGAGAACCGTTCCTTCGGCACCTCCTAACCAAACCGTGGCTTGGTCAAGCATGCTTATCCCTCGAAAATTCACCGAGGCTCCCGACTTTACCGGGGTAATCACAATGGGTTGGTTGTCGCGAGCTGCGCTTTCGGAACCAGCGGAATTCGTACCTGCGCACGCAACAAAGACAAGGCAGAAGACAATTGCCACATATAGACGCACGGAATCCTCCAAAGAGGGCGAGTTGGAAACCTGAGATTATTTCAGAATGAGAAGGCGCAAGGTTTGCACGGTTGGTCTGGACCCTACCCCGGAAACGAGACGTAGGTAGTAAACACCGGCCGCGGCGGGCGTTCCGGTCTCCAGAACTCCATCCCAGCCGCGGGATAGGCTCTCCATGTTTTTCCACTCACGCACTCTACGTCCGAAAACATCGATGAGTTGCGCCTTACCTTCGGCGGGAAGATTCGTGAATTGAAGCGTCTGCCCCAATTGAAGGGGATTCGGACCCGCGCTGGCGACAATTGAAACGGAGGGGTAGACGATGGTCTTCGGGCCGAAACGCTCGGTGCGATTCTCGTAGTCATGAGCCACAAGGAAGTAGGAATAGGTTTCACCCGGCGTCCCCGTTTTATCAACAAAGCGAGTGATGGCCGGGCGAAGCAGACTTTGAGTCAGAGTTTCCTGGGCCGACTGCGTTTCTCGCAGGACGTGGAAGCCGGCATGTCTTCGCTCATCGGCTGTCCGCCAGTTTAGCTGCACACCCTCCCCAGCATGATCCGCCGTGAAGGACACCAGACGAACGGGCACCTTCTCAAAGTACGCGCGGTCGACCAACGTCGGATCAATGACAAAAGGATTCACGCGATCATCTTGGTGGGGTGCAATCGCACAAGTTCGTTCGTATTCAGCAGGGTCTACCGGGTCTTCCAAGTGCCACTGCCGAAGCTGGTCGACCTGAGCCGGGAAGAAGTTCCGATCTTCTCCGTTTGCCTCATTGGAGTACATGGTAAAGAAATAGAACATGGCCCGCGCAATATTCCCCTTGATGTCCTCGGGCGGTTCCCAACGCCCGTCGTAGGATGCGTTGGGATGCGTTCGATCCAATTCACTGTAATCATCCAAAAATTTGGCTTCCGGATCCGCCAGCACCTGCTTCTCCAAATACCACAGGTCGGTTTCGTCGTCGGGAATCTCATCGAAGGGAAAGGCAGCTCGGGCGTTGTTGGCGTTGATCTCACTCGGGAATAGGTGATGTAGATCGGCCCGGGCCGGCAAGTCACCGGCGCCTTTGCTCTGGGGCCAAACATGTTCCGTATTCAGTCCCGCGTTAAAGGCGTCTCCTCGCGGGTTCGACGAGGACGGACTTACCGATACGCTGAATCCGGTGTACACACCCGATACGGCCCCCTTTTCGTTGTCAATTTGAGAAAACATGACGTCGCGGGCAGCGGCATAGCTCAGACCAACCGGAGGTCGGTAGGCGCTTCGCAGGGCGTCTTGGAGCACGGTTCCCGTCATGCCATCCATGAGAGTGGTGCCTAAAGCAATGCAATCGTCACCACTCAGATCCCGAAGCGAGAAGTCCGCAACCACGGGGGCATGGTCGCTTGCGTTTTCGGTGTCGTTGGCTTCCAACTCATTGTGAGCCAAGGTCTGCTGGGTCATGGTGCGTGTCTCAAACACGTAGTGATTTTGTAGCTCTAGCACACTCCCGCTATAGAACATCCAGTCAAGCTTTCCCGGGTAAAAGGAACTGCCGTCTCTTCTCCAGGTATAAGCAAAAGGGGCGTCGGGATGTCTTGGGTTGGCATCTTCAAAGTTGGAGCCGTCCCAATCCGGAGCAAAGTCCTCTCCCCATCGAGAGTTGTTGGCAATGTCACCGGTTAGAGCGGTGTCGAGTTGTTGCCGTAAACCCACAAGATTGAAATCACCGCACGAAATAATGGGTGTGTTGGGTTCCAAATCGATCTGACCGCCAGGGGTTTGGGCATCCCGGATAAATGCGATTAACGCATCGGCTTCCTCTTGACGCTCAAAGTTTGCCTGGCAACAGCGCCAGTGATTAGCAATCACCAACACCTCGGAATCGAGTTGGGGTCGCGCATCAATCAAAACGGCCGTCAATCGATGGCTTTGGAAAACCACCCAGGTGTTGAGAATGGGAAATCTCGACACCACAACATTCCCAAAGTCTCGTTTTACGGCCTGCCACGTTACGTTTGGGTTTGGAATGTGGGACATGAGTTTCTGGCGGACATCCTCCGCAGAATGATCCCACACCTCGTTAAATACCCAGATATCCGCATCGATCGCTCGGAGAATTCGGCCTTGGGAGGCTTCCGCATTACCGCCATCAAAGAGACCGTCTCCTTGAACGTTGTAACTCACCACTCTCAAATGCCCTGAATCAAATCGCCAGAGCGGAAGCGGTTCAACTTGATCTTGCAGGTTGGTAAAGAAGAAACCGTCGTCCAAAACGATCTCGTCGCCGCCGTTCAAATCAACTACCGCGCAGTTCAGCGCCGGAAACGGAAACAGAGCGGTGCCCCCAACCGACTTTTTGCGGGAGAACCCAATTTCAAAAGCGCCGTTACTCACCGTAGGACCAATCACCAACCCTACATCGGCATGCCGAATATCTTGACCGAACCCGTTTGCATAGAAGGTTCCGTTCCTCTGCCCCAAACGCCAGATGATTTCGGCACCCAGGCCAGCAAAAGACTGACCCGTTCCCGTGTTGGAATCGGTGTCGAAAGCGATGGCCAAGTTTTGCCCTTCGTCGGGTTGCACTTCGGCCTGAGTATCAAATCGAACGTAGAGATACTCTTCGTCATTCACCAGCTGAAGTTGGGTGAAGTCGACACCGGTAAATCCCGCGTCTCCACTCGGATCGGTGGCGACAACCGGAACTCCGTTCCAATCGCCAAATTCACCGTCGATGCGAATGACTTCCGCTTGAGAGGCTGTCGCCGAAGCGACGCAAAGAAGTAAGGCCAAGAGAAACTTCATGATGGGCTACTTGATCTCCGCGCCTTGTCCCTGAAGTCGCCAAATGACGAGGGGCTCTGTCACGCTGGATGGATCGAAGGTGTGCCCAAGCTCGTCGGCCTGGTGCTTCTTATAAGCGATCGAGTCTTCGAGGCTCATTTCGATTTTCTCGAAAACACCTTCGACCGAGGCTGCGCGCCCGGCCGCACTTAAGGGGAAGACAATCTGTCCGTCGGTAACCTTGACCCGAAGTGTGAGGTCTGTGGAGGGCTCACGAAGCTGTATCCAACATCCACGCATAGGACAAACTTCTTCAACCTGACCGTGGAGTCGCAGGCGTTTACCCACATAGCTCTCTGGGGTCTTCAAGATTTCTGAGATGGTTGTGGTCTTGTCCAGGGTGAGCCGCGAGCCATAGCTCCCCTGAGGATCTTTCTTATTGAGCCGATCAGCTTCGCTCTCCATCTGCTGGGCCGCACTCAATTCCTTGGGCGATACCGAGGACTTGTTGGAACAGCCAACAAGCAAAATTCCGACAAATAGTATAGAAATAAGGGGTCGCAATGGTGTCTCCTGCGTTAAATGGCCAAATATTCCACGAGCGATTATACGGTAATCTATGGGGAGAGTGCCCCCACCGGGTCACGAGTTTTGTACCTAGAGGGACAAGCTCTGGAGGTGGGTGTGAGGCCCCGAAGGACCCTCAGTCAACTGTAACAGTTTCAAGGCTTTAGAGCACAGGTACCGATCTATTAAGTGGCACAAGGTTTGCAAAAACAAGAACCAACGGGCGTAGTGAAGTGTGGAGGCTTGATGAAAGACTTTAAAGGAGATTGGAAGATGACAATGACCGCGAGAGCTTCAGCCATCCTGATGGCCTTGTTCGTAGTGGCGAGCATGACCCTAGTTGGCTGTAGTGAGAACGAATCCCTTACGGGAGTCAACGCACAACCGTCGGGGGAAAACCTGGTTCTTGATCCCTTAGATGGAGTCCTCGATGTGGCGGAGGGCGATACCCCCAAGGATCCCCAAACCCGAATCGATCGACTCGCTGAGTATCTCGGACTTGATGACGATCAGAAGGCCGCCCTTGAGGAAGCCTATCTCGCCTTCAAGAGCGCGCTCGATGATCTTAAAGAACAGGTGAAGTCCGGCGATCTCACCCGAGATGAGGCGAAAGAGCAAGCGGAGGTCGTCAAGGCTGAGTTCGAGTCCCTACTGCAGGTGATCTTGACCCCAGATCAATACGATCTGCTTGAAGAACTGCGTGAAAAAAACGATCACCGTCGTCCCGGACGAGGGGATCGCATGGGGCGCTGGATAAAATGGCTAGACGAGATTGATGCAGATGGTGCCCAAGTTGCCGCTATCCGAACCGCCCTCGGCGAACTTCACGCTGGACTCAAAGACCTGCGCACGGCTATCAAAGACGGAACCATGACGCGGGAAGAGGCCTCCGAAGCGGCGAAAGCTCTGATGGAAGCGTTTGACGCCGAGCTCCAGACCATCCTCACTCCAGAACAGTATGAGGAACTCATGGAACTGCGGCCGGATCGGGGCTGGAAACGTGGGGACGATGACCACGATGACGATGACGAGGATGAGGAGGATGAAGAAGACGAAGAAGACGAAGAAGACGAAGAAGACGACGAGGACGACGAGGACGATGAAGACGATGAAGACGATGAAGACGACGAGGATGACAGCGACGAAGTCTAGGGACGTGCTCCTGACCTAAGCTT
>JABDJR010000670.1 GCA_013003415.1 Candidatus Eiseniibacteriota bacterium
GGGCTCCCGCGACACAGCCTGTCCAAGACTCCATGTCGTTGCGCTCGGCCTCGGTGGGTTCGCGTGTCCAGAGGACGTCCGAAACCCGGAGGCGACCACCCGACTTGAGAACCCTGAAAGCTTCAGAAAAAGCCTTTGGTTTGTCGGGGGAGAGGTTGAGTACACAATTCGAGATCACCACATCGATGGACCCGGTTGCGACCGGAAGCTCTTCAAGATATCCCTTCCGAAACTCAACATTACGTACCCCGGTTTTCTCGAGGTTTTTTTCCGCGAGCGCCAGCATGTCTGGTGTCATGTCGACACCAATAACTTGGCCGGTCGCGCCAACCTGTTTTGAAGCTAAGAAGCAATCGAGTCCCGCACCGCTGCCCAAATCGAGCACGTGTTCTCCTTGCCTGAGTTCAGCAAGGGCGATGGGGTTGCCGCATCCCAAAGTAAGTTCGGCGATACTTTTCTCGGCGCGGCCGAGATCGTTCTGATCATAAAGATTGTCTGCCCAAGTTGTGAGATCAGCGCCAGGCTCGCAACAAGCACTCTTGTTGGGGTCGGTCGCATCTGCGTTTACAATCGCTTCATCGGTTAAATGGGACTTCGCGAAATTTCCGTAGCGTTCCCTCACCGCTTCACGGATCTCGTCCGAAGTTGTGTCATGGTTCATTTTTATCTATCCCTCCTGCAAGGTAATTTCCAAACCCCTGGCAACGGTGTCATTCAGTCCGGGGAGAATGGCTCCCCAAACCTTGGCCGCGGTTTGATAGGCGCGATGACCTTCTGGGGTCAGCGAGCAGATCTTCCGGACGCGGCCTCCTAGCTTCTCCTCGTGAGTTGTGATCAGGCCCGCGAGCTTCAGCTCACGAATCGCGGGGTAGATCATGGCGTCACTGGGGGAGCAACATTGATTGCAGGCGATGGCGATTTCTTTAGCCAACTCGTAGCCGTGCATGGGTTTTCGAGCCAAGCAGGCGAGTAGAAAGAATCGCGACACGCTCTTGCCCATCAAGTTGTGCCAGTAGGTTTCCTGTGTCAGGTTACTCATATATAGAGCTAGTATACATAGCTTCCATATGTATTCCCAAAAAGATATAAAAATAAAGGCGCTATAGTGGATGGCCCAGAGAGGGGAATGGGGGCAAATGCTGATCAATCAAGGGGATATCGGCTTGAGGGCAGTCTGTCCTCGCCAAAAAACTTGACCCAGACGAGGGGGATCAGTAAGCTTCTCGATCTCTTTTGGGCCAGCTGTTCCTCACAGCGGTCCTGGCAACATGATCCTCGGTAGCTCAATGGTAGAGCGAGCGGCTGTTAACCGCTAGGTTGTAGGTTCGAGTCCTACCCGAGGAGCCAAAACTTAAGGCCATCCGCGGTTACCGGGGGCGCTTACATTCCTTCTAGCCGACACAAAGTAGCCGGGTTCTGACGAAGATCAATTGATCTCTTTCACGAACTGCTTGGCGAGTTCAAGAGCCACGGCGCGATTCCGCTCCGAGTCTTCGTAAACATTCACGTTGAGATGAAACAGGCGACGCCCGTTGGCCACGCTGATCTGGTTTTGCGGTGTGGTCCAGGCCGCCTTATCTCCGATACCGTCCAAAGGCTGAACATTGATTTCTTTCACTCTCTCCGGGTCTTTGGGTCGGGATTTCAGTCCGTATTTTAGGATGTCCAACGCGGCGTCGAGCGCGGACACGGCTTGAGCCTCATTGTCGAATCGCTTGTTGGGAACAGTGAGGCTAACCTCACAGTTTTTAGCCGCGCTGGAACCGGGCCAAAACTTCCTGCACGTGGAGTATCTGCGCTGGATGGACGAGCGCGAAGTCACCTCAAGATCTCCGACCTCAAAGCTAGAGCGGATGAGTTTCTCGCTTAGCAAATCGCAAGGGTCGAAGTCGCTATCCTTTGTGGATGCCTTGTTAGAGTCGCCTTTATTTGGGGTTTGCTCAGAGTTGGAGCTTGCCGAGTCCGAGCTGGAGCCGCCGCCGCAGCCGAAGAGAAGAACAAAGAGCAAGGGAATCATGACGGTGAGTGAGCGCACGACGAACCTCCAAGGAAGGGGAAGAACCCACAATAGGTCGCTCTAGGAGTTAAGTCCAGCCAGCAGTCACGGGTATCGCAAAACTTACGTAAAAGAGTTTGAGCCTTTATTGACTCCCTCAGCTTGGCGAGGTTTCATTAGGTGAACCAGATCCGCTGGTCTTATCCCTTTCTTATCCACTTCCCGGAAGGTTCGATGAACGCGCTGCAATACCGACGCTGAACGCGCATATCGGGCACCGGGTTGTGCCCCATGAGCTAATCCGCCGCGCGGCTTGATGGCCGCGTTCCGCGTCCCCACTCCATGGCTGTTCGGTTGGGTTGGTGTTCCTGCGACACCGCAAATCGATCCATGCCTTGGAGATTTAATGCAATTCCAACGCCTTTCCCTCCGTTTGGGACTAGGTTTCCTTTTTCTTTTCGCTATCGGCTGCTCAAGCCAAGAGTCGGCGGAGAGTCCTGTTCTTCGCTTTAGCGCTATTCCCGACGACAACACCTCGGAATTGAATCGAAAGTTTCAGCCCGTAGCCCGGTACCTTTCCGAGCAACTTGGAGTAGAGGTTGAGTATGTTGCGTCGGCCGACTACGGGGCTTCGGTTGAGATGTTTAAGAATGGCGACATCCATCTGGCCTGGTTTGGGGGTCTAACCGGCGTGCAGGCTCGCCAGGGTGTACCCGGTGCAAAAGCGATTGCTCAGGGTGTAGAAGATCCCAAGTACTTCTCCTACTTCATTGCAAACACTTCAAGCGGACTCCGTTTTTCCGAATC
The DNA here is from genome assembly GCA_013003415.1 of Candidatus Eiseniibacteriota bacterium. Classification (GTDB taxonomy): domain Bacteria; phylum Eisenbacteria; class RBG-16-71-46; order JABDJR01; family JABDJR01; genus JABDJR01. Next base: position 2,804 of record JABDJR010000670.1, read on the forward strand.
CTTTCCCAATGAAATCGCAGGCCGCACCTTTACTTTTGGATCGCCTAAATCCACTTCAGGCCGGCTCATGCCTGAGCATTTTATTCGAGAAGCGACGGGCAAGGATCCACGAAGTTTCTTCAAGAAGGAGTTTGGTTTCTCGGGTTCACATGACAAAACCATTGAGCAAGTTGCGGCGGGAGCCTACGAAGTTGGCGCGGTGAGCTATCGGACTTACGATGCCTGGGTGGCCGAGGGGAAAGTGGATCCCGCAAACGTTCAAGTGATCTGGAAGACCCCCTTTTATGCAGACTACAACTTCACCGCCCACCCCGCGCTTGAGGAACGCTTTGGCGAGGGTTTCACGGCTCGTCTTACAGAAGTCATTCTGGAGATAAGCGACCCGGACCTTCTTGAGGCATTTCGACGCACCGGTTTTATCCCGGCAAAGAACGAGGACTTTAGGGCGATTCTCGAGGTTGCCCGCAGCTTAAGAATGGCCCGTTAAAACGTGCGCTTTGAACTAGAGCACGCAAGCGTTCGATACCCTCGGATTCTGGCTCTCGACAACGTCTCCCTCTCGATTGCTTCTGGGGAGCGAGTAGCCTTAGTTGGTCCCAGCGGGGCCGGGAAGACCACGCTTCTGGGGCTTCTGCATGGAGGCGTTCGACCCTCCGCAGGAACCGTGCGGGTGGATGATCGTGTGTTGGGCGAAATGTCGATGAAAGACCTGCGAGCGACACGCCTGGCGATGGGGTTTGTTCCGCAATCTTTTGGGCTTGTTCCCGAAAGTCGTGTTTTGCAAAACGTGGCTGCGGGAAGGGTGGGAACTCGAAATTGGTTCGGGACGCTTCGAGACTTCTTAGCCCCGAGCCGGGATACGGTGAGGGAAATTCACGAGACCCTTGAGCGGGTCGGCATTTCCGAGAAACTCTACGAGCGCGTCGATACGCTATCTGGTGGTCAGCAGCAACGTGTGGCGGTTGCGCGGGCGCTCTTCCAAAAGCCGCGATCCCTCCTTGCAGATGAACCCATCTCTTCGGTGGACCCCAGTCGAGCCCGTGCCACGGTTGGGTTGCTGAGTGACTTGGCGCAGGAGCGCGAACTCACTTTATTGGTTTCTCTTCACCAGTACGAACTCGCTCGCGAGTTGTTTCCCCGGTTGATTGGGCTACGTGAAGGACGGGTTCACTTTGACTCGCCAAGTTCCAAGGTCAGCGAAAGCATGTTTCGAGATCTCTATGAATTGGACGTAACCAGCTCGTGACGTGGTACCGCAGAAGAACGGTTTTGCTGTTCATGGCTCTTGCCGGTTTGGGCGCGGGATTTTACCTGGGGCTCGATCCGCGCACTTTGGTCGAACCGCGCACCTTGCGCGTGCTGGCTGACTTCTTTGGTGCTTCTTTCAAACCAACCTTGATCGCCGCGGATGGTCATTCTCTCTGGCCCGCAATCTGGTCGGGCTTATTGGCAACGGCCTCTTTTGCCGCGGCCGGCATGAGCCTCGCCATTGTGTTTGGGGCGGGGTTGAGTTTCTTAGCCACTTCAGGGTGGTGGGATGGTGAACGAGCTGGGAGGTACCACCGCTTCCTCGGAGCAACAGTCACCGCAGCGGCTCGGGCACTCATTGCGGCCATGCGGTCGGTTCACGAACTCCTCTGGGCTATGCTTTTCTTGGCGGCCTTTGGACTATCCCCGATCACGGGTGTGATTGCGCTGGCCATTCCCTACGGTGGCACTCTGGCCAAAGTGTGGAGCGAGATTCTGGATGAGGCTCCGCAAGATGCAGCTAACGCTCTCAGGGCCGCTGGCGGAAGCCCTGTTCAAGTGTGGTTTCTGGGGCTGGTTCCACGGGTCGCGGACGATTTGGCGTCCTATGGCTTTTACCGGTTCGAGTGTGCCCTTCGTTCTTCTGCCGTTCTTGGGTTCCTGGGTTTGCCGACCCTGGGATACCACGTCTCCCTTTCCTTCGATAACTTGTTGTATCGAGAGACGTGGACGTTTCTCTATATTTTGTTTGGCCTCATCGTGGCGGTTGAACTTTGGAGTTCCGTGTTGCGAAAGCGTAGGGGATGGGCATGACGTCTCGCGACCAAACCATCGCTCGCTTACGAAAATCCAGGCCTCGTAGAACGAGGGTTCGCTTGAGTGCCGTTTCCCTCGCTTTGCTTGTCGTTTGGGCCTGGGCCTACGGCGGCTTTCGATTCACGGATCTGTTTCAGAACCAGTCACGCGAGAACGCGACGCGCTTTCTTAGAGAGATCCGTCCTTTCCCTCTGCAGGATCAACCCTGGGATTGGACGACTTGGTTCCGCTGGATGAGCGAGACGATCGGCCCTAACGCGTCTGAAGCTCTGGGCGCGACGCTAGCCTTATCTGTCGCGGCCGTGATTCTGGCGGCTATGGCCGCTCTGGTAGTTTCTGTATTCGCCGCGCGTAACCTTGCTGGCCCGGAACCGTTCGCACCGTCTGGGAAACCCCCGTCTCAAATCGCCCGTGTGCTTCATCGAGGCCTGGTTGGGGTCACCCGCCTGATTCTGTTATTTGCTCGATCGATTCCAGAGTACGTCTGGGCGTTTCTCTTTATTACCATGCTTGGGGTTGGGGCCTGGCCGGTTGTTCTTGCTTTGGCCGTTCACAACGCGGGTATTCTGGGAAGGCTGTTTTCCGAGGTCATCGAAAACGTAGAACCCTCAGCAAGTCGAACGCTTCGCGTCAGCGGTGCAGGGCGAGGCCAGCTATTTGTTCATGCCATCTTGCCGCAATCTTTGAATCGCTGGCTTCTATACTTTTTCTATCGCTGGGAGACCTGCATTCGGGAGGCAACCGTACTGGGACTCTTGGGGTTCATTTCCCTAGGTTGGTACATCCAAGATGCTCGGGCAGGAGTTCGTTACGATGAGATGGTGGTCTATGTGGGCTTGGGGGCGATCCTGATCTTACTCGCAGATCTTGTGTCTGCGGTTGCTCGACGGTACCTGCGTTCGGGCTAATTTGAGTTGGCTTTCAGCTGTTCCGCCCAATCAAAAATGATACGAATCTGGTGTTGTCGCGCCCGGAGATTGTAGCTATGGGAAAGGAACTTTTCCCCTTCTGCAGATGGAGAAAGCATCATGACCGAGCCAGTCAGTTCCTCAGGGATCTCCATGACCTTCTTGGATTCACCGAGGGGGATGCCCTGGTTCAAGTCGATGCTGACTTCCATAACCTCGTTGCCAGTTCTATAGAAAAGGGTGTTTCCCTTTTTTGACCACACGGGTCGATGACCGTCTGATCTGGAAATTCTAGTGGGGTTGGCGCTCAGGTTCTCCGGTCCTTCCCATTTGCGAACGAAAATATTTCGATCACCGGAGGAAGCAGATTCATAGGCAACCCACTTTCCGTCCGGAGAGAACATTGCCCGAGATTCTTGGTTTGCCGAGCTGAGGTAGGGAGCCGCCTTTGGCGGATCGCTCATGACAAGTACCCAGACATCGATGTCTCCATCTTGTTTTTGCTTGTCAAAGAGGACATGCCTACCATCGGGAGACCAGCTGGTGGGAAGGTCGTAGGAATTGCTGGTATGGATTTTCTTGGCTGGTATGCTGCCATCGGAAGGGATGAGATGGAGGTTGTAGGAACCATCTCGGTCGTTTGCATACATGACCTGTGTGGCATCGGGTGACCACATTGGCAGCCGATCGTTTCCTGGGGTGTTCGTGAGTCGCGTCCTGGTCTTTCTCTGAAGATCATGAATCCAGATCTTGTCGTTTGCGCCTGGGACGCAAGCCAGGAATTGTATTCCGTCCGGTGACACGGCGCCTTCAAAGCCACGATTCTCCTCAAAATCCACCGGTTCTACGCGCCCGGCTCTGTCTATCCATACGAGTCGGAAATCCCACATGTCGTCGATGCTTGGAACGTAGGCAAGCCGACCATCGGCTCCAACCGTGTAGTACGCGCTTCCCGTGATGAAAGACATATGAACATTGTCGAGGACAGGGTTTGGGGTTCCGCCAACGGAAAGCGAAGTCAAGTCGAAGGGAAGGGTGAAGAGTTGATAGCCGCGCCCGTAGAGAATGTGACCGGAAGCAATGTAGTGGGGATCCGATCCGCCGGTTGCAAGAACGGAAACGCTTCCGTCTTCCAGGGAAAGGAGTCCGATTAGAGCGTCGTCGAAGGTAGCAATGTTGGCTGTTTTGATTGTCAGGAGTAGGTGTTTTCCGCCCGGCAACACGTGGGGCCAGCGATGACTCGTTTCTTCCCGTGACGGGTTGAGTTCGGAAATCTGACGCGGTTCGCCCCCGCTCTCCGGCACTGCCCAGAGGCCCCCACCCATCCCGCGACAAAAATAGATTTCACCATCTCCCCAAGCTAGCCCAGGACCAATGGGGCTAGCGCAAAGCTCTGTGGGGGCGCCGCCACTCACCGCTACTTTCCAGATTTTGGAATCTGCGGCATAGGCGATCCAGTCGCCGTCGGGGGAGAAGCTGGGCAATCTGGCCCCTTCTGTATTGGCAATTTTGGTCGATTCAAAGGCGTTCAGAGATTTTACGTAGAGGTCCCCCGTAAAACCCCCCACGTAGGCGATGGTTTCACCGTCGGGGGAGAACGAAAGACTTGCCCAAGCACTCTCCCCAACAAGACTAATTGCCGCGGGGCCATTGAGTCCCAAAGTCGTTTGGCTTAACGGAGGATTTGAATCACGAGAGAAGAACAGGATGGCAAAGAGCAAAGCCACCGCCGTCATCGCCAGTGCAGCTAACCAACCGCCTCGGCCACTGCCGGTGGATTTTGCGATCTCGGTTTCTGGGAGAGAGCCGGCGGTGGTGAACGAAACTAAAGAACTCTCGCCACCTGCCTTCTGCAGAAGCACGCGCGCCTCGCCAATGTCCCGAAGTCGAAGTTTGGGGTCGCGCACCAAACAGCGTTCGATGATGCGACATAGTTGGGGAGCTTCCTCGACCGGGAGCTGACTCCAGTCGGGTTCATCGCGAAGCACCGCAGCAAGGGTGTCGCTTACGGTTTGTCCTTGGAACAAACGCTTCCCCGTGACCATTTCCCAAAGGATGGTTCCAAAAGCCCAGATGTCAGCCCGGCGATCGACGTGCCCCCCGCGGGCCTGCTCGGGGCTCATGTAGGCGGCGGTTCCCAGCACTGTTCCGGCCATAGTCATGGCGTTGGTAATGGTGGGCGAGTGCTCCATGTCGGAGGCGTTTTCACCTTCTCCAAACCAGGCTCGGGCCAAACCGAAGTCCAGAATCTTGGCTTCGCCCGATGGGGTAAGCATGATGTTGGCGGGTTTCAGATCGCGATGAACGATCCCCTGTTCATGGGCGGCTTCCATTCCAGTGGCGATATCGCGAGCGATGCGCAAGGTCTCATCGAGATGAAGGGTTCCTTTTTCTAGGCGAACACTCAGGTCTTCGCCTTCAACGAGTTCCATGACCAGAAACCGAGTGCCTTCAATTTCTTCAAAACCGTAAATGGAAGCGACGTTGGGGTGTTGCAAGCTGGCGAGAGTTCTTGCTTCACGATCAAAGCGAGCCGACCGTTCAGGATCGCTTGCCAATTCCGGGGGCAGGACCTTGATGGCCACGTCGCGTTCGAGCTTGGTGTCGCGAGCGCGATAGACTTCGCCCATACCACCTTTGCCCAATAAATCCGTGATTTTGTAATGTGCAAGACTTTTGCCGATCAAGAGCTCTCCCCAAGTGTAGGAATATGGAGCTTAGGGCTCCGTCTAGCCCGGGTCAACAAAGCATGAAACAAGGTGGTCGGTGTTTTCCTAGACTTTTGAGTGTCCCGTGCCTACTCTTTGCCCATGATTGGTAAAAGCCTCGCCCACTATGAGGTGGTTTCAAAACTTGGCGCGGGTGGCATGGGTGAGGTCTATCGGGCACGCGACTCACGCCTGGATCGCGATGTGGCCATTAAGATTCTCCCGGAATCCCTGGCTCACGACCCGGAACGGCTAGCGCGATTTGAGCGGGAAGCCAAACTGCTTGCTTCTTTAAACCACACGAATATCGCCGCCATTCATGGGCTGGACCAAAGTGACTCCACCCGCTTTTTGGTGTTGGAGCTTGTGGAAGGCGAAGACCTCTCCGAGCGCATTGCCCGTGGACCCATCCCTTTACACGATGCCCTTCCCATTGCCCATCAGATTGCAGTGGCGTTGGAAGAGGCCCACCGTCAAGGCATCACCCATCGAGATCTGAAACCGGGAAACATACGTCTCACTCCCGACGGCCAAGTGAAGGTTCTCGACTTCGGTTTGGCCAAGGCCCAAGAACCGGAATCTGAGGACTCAATCAACCTTTCTCAGTCCCCGACCATGGTTTCCAACATGACCATGCAGGGAGTCATCCTGGGAACCGCCGCCTACATGAGTCCCGAGCAATCGCGGGGAAAGAAGACGGA
>JABDJR010000005.1 GCA_013003415.1 Candidatus Eiseniibacteriota bacterium
CCGTTATCATCGTCGAACCACGCCCCGACAATAGCAACGTTGCCGCTAATGCCTACGGAGATGCCAAAGAAGTCGCCTGCCGCAGCGTCGCTGGCCGTAAGCTTAAAGAGCTGATTCCCCGTGGTCACGTCGAAGAGATAGGCCGAACCGGAAGCGCTACCCGCATCGTCACTCTGGGCGGCTCCCACGATAGCTACATTGCCGTCGATAGCGACAACCTCGCCGAACACGTCGCCGGCCTGGGCATCGGTAGCAGCAAGCTTGAAGAGTTGGTTGCCGGTAGTGGCGTCGAACAAATAGGCAGAGCCGGCATTGCTGCCCGGATCGTCGTCGCCTTGAGCTCCCACGATGCCAATGTTTCCGCTGAGGCCGACGCCGCTCCCGAACGAGTCGCCCGATGCGGCATCGCTGGCAGTCAACTTGAAGAGCTGATCGCCGAGGGCTTGCGAGTCGGCTTGGGCTGTCTTGGAAGGAGCCAAGCTCAGAATTGCGAACGATAGAAGTAGGAATAGATACCGTTTGGTCATTTTAGATCTCCCCTGAATTGGCCGATGGCGGGCGGAGTCTGTCTGACCTGGATGGATGAGAATCGGGCTTAGGTGAGTTAGCCAGGTTGTGCGCAACTTCTGCAGAAACTTCTGCAGATCTGTAAAGTTTGGATTGATCACGCGGTGCCGCCACGCCTCACTTACTGAGGGTTTGCTACAAAAGTGGCACGGCGCAGCAAATGCTACAGTAGGACGGCTAAGCCTCAGTATACGGGCCAAGACGGTTCAGGGAAGCCAAATATTCGACTATTTCAGAGGTTGATCGTCAGCTTTTTCGTCGAAGAGTAGACCGTTTTAGCGAATCGAAAAGAGCTTAGTGCGGCCTAAAGCTTTCGCACTGGCAATAGACGATCCGGGAGGTCTGCAATCAAATACGCCATGACAGCCATGATGGCCGTATTCCGTTGCAAATCGGCGGGAATGATCTTCTCGAAGGTATCCGCCTTCGTGTGATGGATCTTGAAGTACTCGGTGGTGTCGTGATTCAAACCAAATCCAATCACACCCATGCGCATCATGGGTCCGATGTCAGCGCCAGCGCCGCCAAAGTGAATGCGGCTGCCACCCAGCGATTCAAGCATGCTGGCCAAGATCTCCGCGCGTTCCAATGCTATTGGGCGTACCGCCTCAAGCTCGGACTTTTGAGCCTCGGTCAGTTCATCGGACGCGCGCAGTTCTCCTTCAAGAGGCAAGGCGCGCACATCCAATCGAAAACCGTCGGCCAGCCCGTTCCCCGAATCCGATTCAAAGGCAGCCACGATGTTGGAAAGGTTTTCCATGTGCGCATCACGGTAGGCGTTACCGCCTGCTAAACCGTTTTCTTCGTTGGTAAATAACACCACGCGGAGAGTCCGTCGTGGCCGGATCCCCAACTCCTTCAGAATGCGCAGGGTTTCCCAGGCCATCATGCAACCGGCGCCGTCATCTTGAGCGCCGTCGCCCACATCCCAGGCATCCAAGTGCCCCGACACAATCACGACCTCTTCAGGGATTTGGGATCCCCGCAATTCCGCCACCACGTTGAACGAGGGGGCGTCCTCTTTGAAGTGCGCTTCCATTTCCAAACGAACCCGCGCCGGAGTGCCAGCTCGCTGCCACCGGTGAAGACGTTCCGCGTCTTCAATCGTGATCGCCGCGGCCGGAACCCTGCGATCATCGTCCGCGGCATAACCCATGGAGCCCGTGTGGGGGGTGTCTAAGCTTGACGGCCCGATCGATCGAACCAAACACGCAACTGCCCCAAGCTTCCCTGCGCGGGAAGGCCCGTTGTAACGGTAGGTAACGGTTTGGCCGTAGGTGGTAAACGGCGCATTAAACAAAACAATCTTGCCTTCCACTTTGGAACGTCCGGCGGCTTCCAACTCAGCGTAGTTAGAAACTGCAAAGACTTCAGCTTCGATCCCGCCGCGTGGAGTGGCGGTGCTATTTCCCAATCCCAAAATGTGAAGAGGAGCGGAGCGTGGGGATAGAATCTGCGCCGATTCTTTGCCACGCACCCAATGAGGCACCATCACTTCTTCTTTGTGCACGTTGTCCAGGCCGTCCCGCTTCATGCCCGCAATGGCCCACTCAATGGCTTCCTCCAACTCTGGGGAACCACTCAAGCGGTGGCCAATATTGTCGCACAAATCGCGCAAGCGCTCGTAAGCCACATCCGAGGTCATGGTCTTACCAATGATCGCAGCCACATTGTCTTCCAAAGGCTCCAGCAGAATCTTGTCCTGATCCATCAGCAAGGGTCCGGGAGTCACCGGTTGATTGTTGGGCTGGGCCACAGCAGCGCAGGCGAAACACAAAGCGAGGGCACTGAACAAGAGCAGAGATTTGCGCACAAAGACCTCCTAAAAGTGGATCGAAAGGGTAGCATCTGGCCCTCCGGAAGCGCCAATCCGCTTAGGTCAAATCGGTGAATTCGAGGGGCCCAGACCGCCACTCGTCGACCTGGGCACGCAATCCACCGAACAGGCTGGGCTCCTAAGCCGGTAGACCCGTACACTTTATATCTCTACTTATAGGTCCCAAGGAGCATTGTTTTGAGCGATTCCTACGATAAGTCAGTCAACGAAAAGCCCGAGCGAGGTAAGCGCCAAAAAGTCTTTAGTGCCGGTCGAGCTGTCATCGGCGGCATCATTGTGATTGCGGGTGTTCTCCTGCTCCTCGATAACATGGGGTTTGATACCGACATGTTCTGGCGGCTCTGGCCGCTTGCGTTCATCGTGGTGGGTGTGGCCAAGATGTTGGGACCGCAGTCTTCCAGCTCAAAGACGTTTGGCGCGCTTCTTATTGGTCTGGGCTTCATCCTGCTTTTCGATCTGTGGAACCTCTGGCCCATTTTGGTGATCTTCTTTGGTCTCCACATTCTTTGGCGTTCGGTTGGTCGCTCGGGCGTTCCTCAAAAAGGAAGAACGGTTGGAGATCACCAGTATCTGCGCGAGTTTGTAATTTTTGGCGGCTCCGAAAAGAAAATCACTTCCAAGGACTTTCGTGGTGGTGACATCACCGCCGTCTTTGGTGGGGTAGAGCTCGACTTGCGCGAAGCCGACATGGGAACCCAAGCCGCGGTGATCGATTGTTTCGTCATGTTTGGCGGATTAGAACTTCGCATTCCCGAAGACTGGGAAGTGGTCAGCGAAACCCAGGCTATTTTTGGCAGCGTTGAAGATAAGGCTCACACCGAAGATCCTCAGCCCGGGGCATCCACGGCCAAACGTTTGGTGGTTCGTGGATACGTGCTCTTTGGCGGTATCGAAGTTAAGAACTAGGGATAGAACGTGCACCCGATTACGGACGGCCCTCGAAGCCTGGCCTACTACTCCGC
>JABDJR010000015.1 GCA_013003415.1 Candidatus Eiseniibacteriota bacterium
GGTGGAAACATCGAGTGGCTCCGAACGCATGCAGAACTACCAATTGGGAATGGCGGCGGGAGATCGAGCCGTTCACTGGGGCGCTTCATGGAATTGGTCCGGTGGGGCCGACGGGTTGGCACTCCGCGAGAATGGGTTGGCCTTAGGCACCATCATGCGACCCAATCGCAACGTAAGCTGGGGCCTGACCGGCTATTTTGAAAACGGAGTGAATCCTCACGAGGGTGTGTTTGATGTCGGTTGGCGCCCCTTCGGCGAAGCTTGGCTCACCTTGTTTGGCGACTACTCCATTGTGGAAGGGCAAACTTTAGAAGACGGGCAGTGGGGAGTTGGTGCGGAGGTGCGGCCCATGGCTGGGTTTCATGTGGGCGCGTCCTATCGCGAGCAAGATCGCACCGACTCCGAGTTTCGTTTGAACATTGGTCTCACCTTCGATCAAGTGGGCTTTCATGTGCAGCCCCAATATCACGACGGCGACCACACGCGCACTTCCTATTTGGTGCGTATGAACCCACCTTATGCGGGGCTTCCGGTTTCTAAGCAATTGCGTGGGTCGCAAGCGCCCAATCGGGTTGTCCCCGTCAGCCTTGAAAACAAAGTTCTCACCTATCAAAAAGATTTGTGGTTCGACGACTCGCGGATTGCCTGGCTCGACCTGGCCCGCCACCTTGAGGTGATTCGAACGGAGCCTTCGGTCATGGGCGTGGCGGTGAATGTTTCGAGTTTCCGAGGGCGACCTTCGCTTGTGTGGGAGTTGCGCGAGAAACTTCAAGAACTGCGCCGGAGCGGCAAGCAGGTTTATGTTTACGGCGATCGCATGAACTTCAGTTTGTACTACTTGGCTTCGGTGGCCGATTACGTAGTGCTGGATCCTCAGGGCGATATTGAGATTCCGGGGTTGGTTTTGCATCGGACCTATTTGGCTGGGGTGCTGGAGAAGCTGGGTTTGGGAGCCGAAGAGTGGCGCTTCTTCTCCCACAAAACCGCGTTCCAAACCTTAACCCGGACTGACATGTCCGACGCAGACCGCGAGCAGTTGCAGCGTGTGGTCGATGTAATCTACGAAACCCGTCGCGATGCGATTTGTGAGTCTCGTGGTTTTGAAACCGCCTACTTCGATGGTCTGGTTGACGACGCGGTGTACATCAATCCCCAAGAGGCCGTAGACAAGAGGCTGGTGGACGCCTTGGGTCGCTGGGGAGATCTTCAGGAGTGGGTCAAGGAAGACACCGACGGTTCCTTTGCTTCCTTACCGGGTGATGCCAAGCCGCGCGTGTACCCCGATCATCGTTGGGGCATGCCCCCCGAGATTGCGCTGGTTTACGCTTTAGGTGAGTGCGCCATGGATTCAGGGATTCGTGGTCGAGCCACTTCAAAGTACATGGAGAGATTGCGAAAGAAGGGGGTGTCGGCGGTTGTTTTGCGAGCGGACTCCCCGGGCGGCGATCCCTTGGCCAGTGATTTGATTGGCGGGGAAGTTCGGAAGCTCGTGGATGCTGATGTGCCAGTGGTTGTTTCCCAGGGGGACGTGGCGGCATCGGGTGGGTACTGGATCAGCATGGATGGTTCTGAAGTGCTGACCACGCCCATGACGGTGACCGGCTCCATTGGAGTGATTGCAGGCTGGGTGTGGGATGAAGGCTTTGGCGAGAAGACGGGTTTGTCTGCCGATGGGGTAAAGCGTGGGAAACACGCGGACTTGTTCGGAGGCTTTCGCGTTCCTTTGCTTGGTTACAAAGTTCCTTTGCGTAACTTAGACGCTGGTGAAAAGGAGCGTGTGAAGGAACAGATTCTGAACATGTACGACGGCTTTGTGACCGCGGTGTCGGAAGGTCGATCCTTAGATGAGGATGCAGTGCGGCAGATTGCTGAAGGTCGGGTGTGGATGGGTGAAGACGCGATTCATCTAGGACTTTGTGATCGTGTGGGGACGTTGGAAGATGCTATTGCCTCGGCAAAAGCGCGAGCCGGTCTGGAGCCCGATGAAGAAGTGCGCATCACCGAGTACCCTCCGCGGAATCGGTTTACGCTTCCGTCGTTAATGCCGGCTCTGCCCGGCGTGTCGGCTCTTGGTATCGGCACTCGACCAACTTCTGTTCCCAGCGAGGCGGTGCAGTTGGATTACGCGCTGCAGTACCTGCAGATGCTGACCGGAGCCGGAATGAACGGACGCCCCTTGCTCATGGCGCCGCCGGAGTTTTTGCCCGACGAATGGCTTAGTTTGGGGCAGTAACAACTCAAGTTCTGGGCGTATGGAAGTTTTCCACTCCTAGTTTGGCCCTAGGGTCAGCTGCTATGATGCCACGAAACCGAGGCTTGGCTGGAGGTCCCATGAAACTATGGATGTTCACCCTGTTACTAACGGTTTTCCCCGCAACCGCTTCCTCCGACATCATCACATTGGGCTACGACAACGACACCTTCGGGTACGGATATAATCCGCTTTCGGCGGGTGAAGCGGTTGCCGTACGATTTACTCCCGAGCAAGCCGTAGTCAACATTGTTGGAATTCGTGCTCGGATCCGCGCCTATTCTGCCGCCTGCGGAGAAAACCAATTCTGGATTCTCGATGATGATGGCCCCGAGGGCTCCCCGGGCACCACGCTGTATGGGCCGGATCGCATGACAGCTCCAATATCCTGGGGCTGGGTTCAACTCGACTTTGAAAAGTCCCAGGTCACTACGGTCGAGGGGGAGTTTTATGTTGCCTACATCAAAACCGGCACAGAAGGTATATGCGCCGACTTGGGTCACAGTTTGGGTCCGGGCAACGGAAGGTACTGGGAGTACAAGGACAAGACTTGGACGTGGATGGGCTCTTCAAGCCCCTATCAGTACAATCTTCGCGTTCTCGTAGAAGCTGAACCCGTGCCAACGGAGAAGATCAGTTGGAGCCGTTTGAAGAACAGAACAGTCCTACGGACCTTGAACTAAAGCGCCTTGATCCGAGTCATGCTTCGGACTACCGGACACTCATGCTTGAGGCGTTCCACACAAGCCCAGAGGCTTTCACCTCTACCTTTGAGGAGCGGGCGTCAGAGCCCTTATCTTTTTGGCAGGATCGACTTCAAATGAGCGAAGATGTGCCATGCAAGATATTTGGCGCCATCGCCGACCATGCTTTGGTGGGTGTCGCAGGCTTACAATTCCATCAGCGCAAACAAACTGCACACAAGGCCAAGCTCTTCGGGATGTACGTGAAGCCCGCCAACCGGGGAGCTGGGGTGGGTAGGAAGCTCGTGGAAACTGTCCTTTCCGCAGCCTACATCAAGTCGAGAATCCGACAAGTACAACTCACGGTTACCGAAGGCAACGACTCAGCGGTCGCCTTGTATCAAAGCTGTGGGTTTGAAGTGTTCGGGCGCGAATCGGACGCCATTCGCGTTGGTGAGCGTTCCTACGCCAAAATTCACATGGCCCGCTTCCTTAGTCGATGAGTTAGCGGTTGCGTTCAATGGCTTCCTGGTAGGACAAGTCAATGAGGCCGGTACTGTATGCCACTTGCGGGTCTAGGTCATCTCGCTGAACCACAAAAAGCCCTGCTGTATAGCCGAGCATTCGGTAGCCAGGAATTTTGCGACCCTTCACCGCCTCAACCTCGGCCGGGACCATGAAGACAAACTTCGGTTTCGATTCTCCGAATGCGGTATTCACAATCTCCCTGTCCTTCAGTGTCTGTGCTTGCGAAGAAAAGTCGGTATAAGGGATCCCCGCTGGAACGTCAGCCAAATAGTAGTAGAGGCTCGCGACAGGTCCAAAAACGACCGCTTCGTCATTCTTGCAAAGCCCTCGGATCAGCTTGATCGCACGAGGATCACTTTCGCCGAAATCGAGAGCTTCATACCAGGCTCCTTTAGGGGTGATGATCTTGCCACGATCCAAGGACATCTCCTCCCATCCGGCTTTGATTTCTGGTGTTGGATGAAGGGCGCGTCCAGCGAGGGCCTTCATGGGCATGCCTATTCCAGGTTTTCCCAGAACAAGGGGCACAAGAAAGCCCACTGCCGCAATCAGTACCGCTCGCTTTGAGGGCGTGGGCTTGATGGAGTTAAAAACCTGATCTGCGAGCAGTGTAAAAGCAAGCAACGGCGCAATCATGATATTTGCTAGGTGGCTCGCGTCTCCCCGAATGAGAACCGTGAGATAGGAAAAAGTTGCGTAGCAAAGAAGACAAAACACAATCCCAACGCGGTTCTTTCCTGCCAAAACAAGTCCGGCGGTTACCGCGAGTAGAATCAGAATCGCGCCAGGTACCAGGAAGTAGGGAAGAGCCTCGATCCTGGAAACTTCCCCGCTGAGCAAGCTTGGATAGGGAAGGTTCCCCGCACCTTGAAGAAAGAGGGATGGTGCCCGCCAGGTGGCATCGAAGAATGTACCGAGCTCCCCTTTGACAATAGCCGGTGCGCTGATGACTAGGAACGCGAGGAGGGCTCCCCCAAAAACTAGGGGAAGGTCTCGCTTCAACAGAATTTTCCAATCACCCCCGGAAGCCACGATGAGGAGAACTGCTGCGGTGAGGGCTCCTATCGTTCCAAGCTCTTGGTAATAGGCCCCGGCCAAAAGTGGCAATGCGCCAAGCACTACCCTCGGCCACCATCGAGTTCCCTGGTGGAGTGGTGTCCAAAGCCAAAGGATGGCAATAGGAAAGATTCCATGCCGCAGCAGGTTGGCCCACCCCCAAGTTCCAATGGGCAAACCGTCGGGACCTGGCAAATGATACCGAGTGGTTGTGTGGACTAAAGCGTAGGCAAGGAAAAGGAGAATCAAGAATCTGTGACGTAGGTGTCCATACAAAAGCAAGAGCAGCACGCTCAACGTAAGAAAGGTGACGAAGTTCCAGTACTTTCGAAACCCAACCAAGTCGAAAGAGGTGGCTTTCATGAATCCGTAAATCGAGTAGCCAAGAAGTGGTCCGTAGGTAACTCGGGTATCCACGTTTAAAACGCGGCCATGCGAAACCTCATTGAGATAGCCCAGATGAACAAGTTCGTGGCCGTTCAAGGGAGCATGGGCTACCCAGGATCCAAGAAAAAGAAAAGCAAGAACCGTAATCAGCACGACGAGAAGCAGATGTCGTTTCTCGAAACGGAATCCCTTAGGTTCAACGGCGGTCGACTTTGCCATAGCAAACCATCGCGATCGACAGAGGAAGATGCGCGCAAGAATGGGCCCGGCCAAAGCGGCGATCACGAGCAAGCCAAACCCTAGGAGAACGCGTCGGTTGTCGACCACGCCATAGGTTGAAATGAAGCTAATGTCGGGCGGGGGAGGCAGAGGAATCTTACGCGACAGGATCCAAGCTCCCACCGAAAGAAGGACACTGACCGTGGCGGCCAGGCCGACTAGGCGTCGGTTTACTGTCCAAACGAGTGCCATCGGCCCACTGTATCAAACAAAGGGGCGCTGGCAATCGGTTTCGAGTTAGGCGGTCACGGTCTCCGAATCGTAGATTTCGACCTTGTCGCCTACCCGAATGGCGCCACCTTCGATCACCACGCCATAGGCTCCACCGCCCCAGTCTTTAGCGAGGGCGTTGCGAAGACCGGGAACGAACTTGTCCATGAGTTCGCAAGGACGCGTTTCGCCCATGAGTTTGATCTTGGTCTCGCCGATGGTGAGGATCATGTTTCGGGAATCGAGAAGAGAGATACCACTCACAAGTAAGTTGGCGCGTCGTGTTTTTGGATCGATGGTTTGATCCAACATGGCTTCGGCTTCGGCCCAGCGCTCTTTTGAGATCACGGTGATGGCACGTTTGCCGCCTTGGTTGACGTTGTTCACCAGGCCCTTATCCACAACAAGCTCGCCTTCGCTTTGCTCGTCCATGACTCCGGCGTGAGCCCGCTTTGTCCAGATCTTCTCGAGTTGTCCTGCCATCCGTATCCTCTTTCTTTATCCTAAAAACTTCCTAGTCGCTATAGCGATCATTGAACCAAGGCTCGGCGCTGTTGGAGTATCCGCGGACCTCCCAAAACCCCGGGTGATCCTCGCTTAAGAACGTGATCTTCTTGATCCACTTCGTTCCTTTCCAAGCATAGAGCTTGGGGGTGATCATGCGAACTGGTCCACCGTGTTCCTTGGGTAGCGGCTCCCCTTCCCAGCGGTGGACTAACAGCACGTCGTCTTCCACCGCGCGTTCCAACGGAAGGTTGGTGGTGTAGGAAATTCCAGATCCTTGAAGTTGGTCGTACCCCTCGCAAAGCACAAACCGAGCCTTGTCTGTGGGAACCACCAATTCGGCCAAGGTTTTGAATCGAACTCCATTCCAACGGTTGTCGTAACGACTCCAGGTGGTGACGCAGTGAAAGTCACTCACGTCCTCGACTTGAGGAAGCTCAAGAAATGCGTTCCAGTCGAGTGTGGTTGGATTTTCTACTTCGCCGTCGATCTCCAGGCGCCAATCTTCCTTGGATACATTGGGAACGTGTCCAATATCCAACACCGGCCAATTTTTTACTTCGCGTTGACCTGAGGGTAGCTTGGGCATGCCGTGGCGATTCGTCGGGCCGGACCCCTCAGGCTTGCGGCCGGCAAACTTGACGTTCACCGTGTTGGGTTTCATTTCCTTTTGCCGCTCGATGTAGCGCATGCGGCGTTCGACAATGGAGTCTTTGGTATTGGAATCGGACAAGGCTTTCTCCTAGAAAAAAGAGGCTTCAAGCCTAGCATATGGGGACGTGCGAACTAAGAGATTCGACCGGCTTGGCCAGGGAGAGTTAGCGAGAGGGTTTTAGATCGATTTCCGGATCTTCGGTCAAAGGGCGTTCAAGAATAAGATGGTCTTGGACCAAGTTTCCATGGAGCACATGCTCCTGGATGATGCGCTCTAAAACTGCAGGGGTGCAGTTTCGGTACCAGGCCCCTTCCGGGTAGACGATGGCAATCGGGCCATTTTGGCAGATCCGTAAACAGTTGGCTTTGGTTCGGAAAACCCCGCCCTGTTCCGCTAGCTTGAGTTCCTTGAGCCGCGATTTTAAGTATCTCCACGAGGCAAGAGAATCTTCGCGAGTGGAGCATTTGGGCTTCGCTTGGTCGCAGCAGAGGAGGATGTGGCGTTGGATACGGTCTAAGCCGAGCGCCCCAACCACCCGACTTTCGGTATCCCAATCTTCAGGAAACTTACTCATGGAGGAAGAATAGCATTCGGGCCTCATGATAAGATAGCGGGATGAACCCTAAAGACCAGCTGCAGCGCCCCTTACGCGATCTGCGCATCTCAGTAACCGACCGATGCAATTTTCGGTGTCGCTACTGCATGCCGCGTGAGGTCTTCGATGCGAACCACAACTTCTTGCCGCGGAAGGATCTCCTTACCTATGAAGAGATTTCGCGTTTCGCCCGGCTCGCCGTAAGTCTTGGGGTCGAGAAGATTCGCCTCACGGGCGGAGAGCCGTTGTTGCGTCGCGACCTTCCTGACCTTATTCGTCAGCTAGTAGCTATTGAAGGGCTGCAGGATGTCTGTGCCACCACCAACGGAGTCCTTCTCACCAAGCTGGCCTCTGAACTCAAAGACGCTGGCCTTGCTCGTGTGACGGTCAGTCTTGACTCACTAGACGATGCCGTTTTTCGAAAAATGAACGACGCCGAAGTTGGTGTGGATCAAGTCCTTAAGGGCTTGAAAGCGGCTCAGGCGGCTGGTTTGGGACCGGTGAAGATC
>JABDJR010000027.1 GCA_013003415.1 Candidatus Eiseniibacteriota bacterium
CTTCGTGATGGTTGTTCCGTAAGGGAAGCGCGAAGACAAACATGCCATGGCGGGCTTGTCCCAGGTGGGAAGACCTAGATGCTTTGACAGGGTGCGTATGTCGTCTTTACGAAAGCCAAAGTCCATGAGTGGCGCCTTCGCTCCCCTCTCCTTGGCCGCCCGCATGCCGGGACGGTGGTCCCCAACGTCATCGAGGGTGGCCCCGTAGAGTACGGCCTCGTACTCAAGTTCATCGCGTGCGTCGAAACACCAATCAAAGAGTTCACTCTTGCAAAAGAAGCAACGGTCGGTGCCATTGGTCACGAAGCCTTCGCGCTGGAGTTCTTGGGAATCAACCAGCCGATGGGTCGCCCCCAGGCGTTTGGCCAAAGCGATGGCCTCGGCTTTTTCTTCGGCCGGGAGGCTGGGTGAGATGGTGGTGAGGGCAAGACATTTGGGTCCCAGGGCTTCCACCGCCATGGCAAGGAGCAGGGTTGAATCGACGCCGCCTGAAAAGGCCACTACAGCGCCCTTCAGCCCCTTTAGGGATTCAAGGGCCCGAGTGTATTTTTCCTGTAGTTGTGGCTCCACGATTGCTCCTTGAGTGAAATTGGAATCGAAAGAGTATAGCAACAACCTTTGGGTTGGTTCGCCGGAAGCCCGCTCCATGGTAGACTTTTCTCTTCAATTTTCGCATGGAAGGAGCCCATGGAAGACGCAGCCGGTTCACCAATCAATCTCCGCCCGTTATGGGGCGCACTTATTCTTGCGCTTATTCTTCGGGTGGGGGTCTGGGTTCAAGTTCACGAGATTCCTCTCTATAGTCAACCCAGTGGGGATGCGGCCACCTACGTTGCCTTAGCCGATCTCATCGCCTCCGAGGGTCCCCTCGCCCCTCGTGGCGCGGTCTACAATCAGGCCCCGCTCTACCCTATGTTCTTGTCCGCGCTCCAGGGGATGGGACTCTCTTTGGGGGGCATCCGATGGGTTCAACACGCCTTGGGGATCCTCGGGGTGTTCCTCATGTGGCTCATCGGACGATCTATCGGCGGACGTTACACGGCCGCTCTGAGCGCGTTTCTAGCCGCAGCCTACGGTCCTCTTATTTTCTTCGAGAGCGAGCTACTTTCCATATGTCTAGCCATCTTCCTGTTGCAACTCGCTCTTGTGGCCTGGCTCCGCAATTGGAAGCCCATCTTGGCCGGCCTCTTCTGGGGGCTCGCCGTCCTGGCGCAGCCCAACTTGCTTTTGGCGGGGCTTCTTGTTGTTGCCGTCGGCTTCTACAATCCGAAGTGGTTAGGCCGAGCAAAAAGAAGCGCCCTGGTCTTCACTCTTATCGGGCTCATGATTCCGTGTAGTCTGACCCTTGCCCGGAACCTCAGTGAAGCGGGATCTCCCACATTGGTCTCTGCCAACGGTGGCATCAACTTCTTCATCGGAAACAACCGCCAAGCCAACGGTACCTTTCATCTTCCTCCTGATTCGGGTCTGATCAATCGCCCGGAAGGGCTCTTTGCTAGCGCGGCCGAGGTTGCAGAAAAGGCCCAAGGTTTGGCACCCACGCCAGCAAACGTCGATCGCTTTTGGTGGAATCGGGGCTTTGACTTCTGGATCGGACAACCGGGCACGGCCCTCGGGCTCGGAGCCCGCAAAGTTATGTTTGCCCTGAACAACTACGAAGTTCCCAACCACTTTGACTTCGGTTACTTCCGAGAGCGATCCCGGGTGCTTTGGGCGCTCCCCACCCTAGGCTGGATCATTCCTTTTGCTCTGGTGGGGTTTGTTTTGCTTTGGCGTCGGGGCCGGGCCCTTTTGCCTTTAGTAGGAATCGGGATCGTGATTTCCGTCACCCTCTTCTTTGTGACCGCACGGTACCGCCTGCCTTTGGTGGTGGTTGCTCTGCCTGCCTGCGCCTTTGCCCTCAATTGGCTCTGGGATCAGAGACGCTCCCTCACCAAGGCGTGGCCGGCAGGAATCCTCATCGCAGCCGCTCTCGTCATTGCCTTTATCCCCATGATTCAGACCGATGTGACTCAAGCTCACATGATGAACCTTGAAGGGGCCGCCCTTGCTCAGCAAGGCGACGTGAAAAAAGCGGAAGAGGCTTTCCTTCGTGCGGCTGAACAAAACCCGCAAAACGCTGAAGCTCTGAACAACCTTGGGCGCATGCAGGCTGAGCAAGGAAAGATTACCGAGGCCCTACAAAATTATCGGGAAGCGCTTCGGGCCAACCCGCTCCAAGCGGAAACTTATTTTAATCTCGAAGAACTTTACCGCGAAGGAGAGCGCTACGAAGAGGCGCTGCAAATCCTCGACAAACTTGAAGAAGCTCGAGGGGGACAAGTTGCCGACGTTGCTCCGGCTCTCGCCTATCGACGAGGTCTTGGCCAGCTGGCGATGGGCGACACGGCAAAAGCCGCGGAGTTGCTTGGGGAGGCCGTTCGCGCGAACGCCAATCTCGGGGGGGCCTGGTCTGCGCTGGCCAAGATTCTCCTTGCCAATCAAGATGGTCGAGCCTGTGAAGCCGCCCAACGTGCGATGTCCTTGGTTCGTACCGACCTTGAATCCCATCACATCTACGGCGTGTGTCTGGAGGCTCAAGGAAAACACCAAGAAGCCCTTGGTGTTTACGAAAAGGCTTGGAAGATCTCTCCCAGTAACCCTGAAACACCGTTCCGTCTCGGTCGTGTCCATTACCAACTCGGCGACATGGCCAAAGCCGAGGGACATTTTCGCGCCGCCATTGAGCGTGGGAAACACCCGGGCGCGCTGATGGCTTTAGGATCGGTCTATGAGCGCCTCCAGCGACCGCAAGACGCTCGAACCGTCTACACGATCTTATCCCGAGATCTCCCTACATCACCTGAAGCAAAACTTGCTCTTGATCGACTGCGAGTCTTGGGACGCTCCACGAGTGAACGCCCTTAGAATTCTCGCTCTCTTAGGAGGCACGGTGGGTTTGGGCATCATGATCCAAATCCTCGTCCTAACTTCTCCGGCGCAACCGGTTTTCCAGTACGGTGCCCGGTGGTTTCAAGAGCCCGCCACGGGAGAGTTCTCTTTCTATCTGCGCTTCGTCGCCCTCGGCGTTCCCACGACCGCGCTTCTTGCGGTCGGCTTCTGGCAGTTTCCCGGCGGCTTGGAAAAGCTGAAACGTTTATCGAGCCTGCGCATTCTCTTACCGCTTTTGGCTAGCACGGCGGTTGGAGCGACCACCTTTTGGGTCTTGCAGAGTTCTGTAGTGACGGACGACGAGTATGTGTACCTCTTTCAAGCCGCTCTTCTCGCCTTAGGGAAGGCGTCCTACCCCGCGCCCCCACTGGGAGAGTTCTTTGTAAACGTCTTTGTCGTCATGCACGACGGGCGATGGCTCGGGCAGTATCCACCTGGTCACCCCCTTCTCCTTGCGCCCTTTGCCATGGTCGGGATTCCACGGCTGCTACCTATTGTTCTGGCCGGTCTCAATGCCTCCATCAGCTTCGCGGTCCTAAGGCACGTTTTTGGATCGACCTGGGCTTGGTTGGGAACCGCACTATTGTTGCTGTCTCCCCTTTTTATCTTCACCGGAAGTACCTTGTTGAGTCACAGCACAGCGTATCTCGCTCTAGCCCTCGGCATTCTGTTCTTTTTTCGGTGGTCGAAAGAGCCCCGAGCAGCCCTCTCCTTGGGCGGCGGATTGGCGCTTGGGTTTCTCTTTGCGACGCGACCCTATACGGGCTTGATTCTGGGAGGTTTAGTCGCGCTTTATTGGGCCGTTTGCATCATTAAACAAAAAAGGCTCTTCGACTTGGTTACCCTCGTCCTAGGGGGTGGCGTCTTTGTCCTCTTCTTCCTGTTTTATAACCAACAGGCCACGGGAGACGCGTTCACCACCGGCTACCAGGCCATACGCGGGGCGGGACAGGTCGAGCTGGGGTTCGGCCCGGTTGCCCCGGGCATCGAGCACACTTTTGCTCAAGGACTACGCAACGTCGCCCTCTTATGCGTGCGTTTCCTCATTTGGGGCTTGAGCCCCGTTCTGATGCTCCTCTCGCCTCTGCTGATCCTAGCCGCGGTTCTAAGTCGGCAGTCGAGAGTCCCCGAGGTGCGCCTGTCCGCGATTCTGGTGGTAGGTGGGATGTTGAGCTACATTGCTTATTGGTCCATGGGTGTCATGGACACCGGGCCGGTGAAAACCTACGAGCTCCTCCTTCCGGGCATGATTCTGGCCTTAGCCGGTCTCCGCTTCGCTAGAGATCGCTTCGGCTCCCGAAGCGTCCTTGCCGCCAGTCTTGCCTCCTGCCTTGTTGCAACCTCAGTACTCTTCCCATTTCAAACCCGACATTTGAGAGCCCTCACCGATGTCATTCAGGCACCTCACCGTGAGGTGGCTAAGACTGTGGAACCGCCGGCGATCGTTTTTGTAGAAGGAATGCAACGACCTCCTTACGAGAGCTGGGTGTTTGGGCGACCCAATCCAAGTCCTGATCTTCAAGATCCCATCCTTTTTGTGCGTGATGCGGGTGCTCAAAACCAAGTCTTCCTTGAAGCCCATCCCGGTCGGCGGGGTTATCGCCTCTCCCTTACAGCAAATCAGCCCGTGGTCTTGCCACTTCAAAACCGGAGACGTTAATGAGAATTCTCTTTTGGCTCGTGTTTAGTTTTACGACAGCGATATTTCTGGTGAGCTGCGGGGACGAGAACACCTCCATGCCACCCACCATGGGATTTGAGAATCCTGGAGGCCTATTTTTTGATCCCCAGCGTTTTTGTCATCAAGAAACGGTTTCCGACACTTTGTTTGTCTACAACCTTGGGGATACCACTCTCGTTTGGACCCCGACGCATTTCCCGGTGGGCTCCACCGGCCTCGATCGTGAAATCGAAGTCGCCCCCAACACCATTGCCGCGGTTTTATGGAGCCGAACCTCAACCGTATCCGATTCTCTCGTGGTAGAAAGCAACGACCCTGAGCGCCCGCGGGTCGTTGCCTATTTTGACGCAGCCTCCGATGTCGGTAGCGGCAACGTGCCCTTGGCACCTCTTCCCGGATATCCAGCCAACGGCATTTCCTTTTCCCGATCGGTGGACGAGTTTGATATCGGGTGGAGTGGAGAAACCGTTTGTGAGGGCACCCTGACATATCGCTTTCAAGTGGCCTTGGAACCCCAATTCCAAGTCCCGGTCTTGAGCGTGGTTCTCAATCAACCACGGGCGGTGATCGAGATCGAACCCTCTGACCGAGGAAGTGAAGCCTACTGGCGTGTGCGAGGCGAACTTCAACTCCCGGGCGGTGGACGCCTGAGCGGCCCCTGGAGTCCCCTTCGACGCTGGGTCCTTCAATAGCTTCGGGCTCCCCCCGCTGGATGAATCAGCCCAAAACAAAAGGGGGTGCCTTGAAAGCACCCCCTTCACTGCACATTCGGCTTTCTTAGTAGGCCTTGGCGAAGACAACCCGCTGCTTGGACGGTTTACCCGTGACCATGCATTTGCCCTCTTCTGTGTCCCCAAAAGGAATCGCACGAATGGTGGCCTTGGTCTCGGCTTGCACCTTGGCCTCGGTTTCATCAGTTCCGTCCCAGTGGGCCAGATAGAATCCACCCTTTTCTTCAAGCGAGCTTTTGAAGGTCTCGTAGTCATCGACCAGGTGGGTGTTCTCTTCGCGGAAAGCTTTTGCCTTCTCGTAGAGATCGGATTGGATGGTTGTCATGAGTTCACCAAACTTGGCAATCGCCTCGTCTTGGCTCATGAACTCCTTCTCCCCGGTATCGCGGCGAACAACCACCACTTGCCCCTTCTCTAGATCTCGGGGCCCAAGCTCAAGACGTACGGGGACACCCTTTTGCTCCCACTGGGCAAACTTCACGCCGGCCTTTTGTTGGCGACGGTCATCCAGTTCAAAATCTAAACCGGGATAGGTCTCCTGCAACTTGTTAAACAGCTCCTGCCCCGCCTTCAACATGTCGTCGACCTGATGATCTTTCATCCAGATCGGAACCACCACGCCATGAATGGGTGCAAGTTTTGGAGGTACAACCAGACCCTTGTCATCGGAGTGGGCC
>JABDJR010000029.1 GCA_013003415.1 Candidatus Eiseniibacteriota bacterium
TTTCGGAAAGAAACGCGCAAGCAGGGAACCGCAGCTAACCCCGACGAGCGGATCACCGTGACCACAAGCTGGAACCCTCTGATTCGAGTTGAAGGGACGATCGCGGACAAGTGGAAGATGAGCTTCAACCTCACACGCACCGGGTCCGAGTCCACCGTCCAGACTCAAACAGGGTCGTCCATCAACTCACGGGGATCCACCTCCATTGCCACCACGGTTCGGCGAACCTTTGAGCGTCGGGGGAAGCAAGGTGCCAACAAGAACATCGATTTCTCGTCGGAGATTCGCTACACGCGGAGCGGCGATGAAAACAGGAGCCTTTCCATTGGTGGGCGGTCCACCGAGAACAAAGATGACTCGTTTGATGTCCGGAACACGGCAACGCTGCGATTCACGCGCACGGTGAGCGGTACTTTTGGTCTGAATCTAGGGCAGCAGCGAGATATCACGGCCCAGCGAACGACTCGGTCCATTGGAGTATCTTTCCAGACCGGGTTTAACTTCTAAACCTCGGCTCAGAGGTGGGGCCTAAGTCCCCATCCAATAAAGAGATCCCCCCCTTCAAACCCCCTTGCGCCCCCTCTACCTCCTGGTGTAAGGTTATTGGTCTGCGAGTGGGCATGGACTGCCCACTCCGCTTTGTTTTGGGGTAGTTTTGGGGCGGATTTCGCGGGCATTGAAATCTTAAGCCATTGCATTAAAACAACTTAGTCGGTTGACCAAGTCTGTTTAGGGAGGTGACGTGGACCCTAGAGAACAGATTTTGGCGGCAGCAGAAGACCTGTTTGAGGCCAGTGATTTCGAGGTAGTCGATGTCGAGTGCATCGGGACTGCCCGCGGTTTCACGGTTCGGGTCTATATTGACAGAGAGAAAGGTCTCTCCCTAGAGGATTGTGCTCGAGTAAGTCGTGCCTTAGGAGATCAGCTCGAAGCCGATAATGCGATGCCAGGAAAGTACATTCTTGAGGTTTCCAGCCCGGGAATGAATCGGCCCCTAAGAAAAGATAGCGATTTTGAAAAGTTTGCCGGTGAGAAAGTGCAAATTCTCACCTTCGAAAAAATTGGTGGGCGGCTAAAGCATATTGGCGAGCTCAAAGGCATTAATTTAGAAACAAATCATGTGCTGGTGTCGGATGATGACGGCGGCACGATCGAGATTCCGCGCGGATCGATCAAGAAGGCGAATCTCAAGCGAAACCCCTGGGACGGGGTGAAGCCTGAGGCCCGAAAAAGCAAATCGCGCCGTCGGAAGAAACGCTAGAACGCGTACGGAACTGAAGGGGAACGAATGAACTACGACATTGTCGAAGCTCTGAGTCAAATTGCGAGAGAAAAGGGAGTTGAACTCCGAGTCCTCGTAGAACGTCTCGAAGCGAGTTTACTCTCCGCGGCCAAACGTAAGCATGGAGCCAACGCGCAGATTGCTGTCAACTTTGATGAAGATCAAGGTGGCATCGAGATGCACGTCACCAAGACGGTGGTGGGTCATGTTACAGATCGCGGTCTCGAAATGACTTCTGCTGAAGCCCGGAAATACAAAGCCGAGGCCTCAGTGGGTGACGATATCGTCATTCCCCTCGATATCATGGAATTCGGGCGCAATGCCATTCAAGCGGCCAAACAAGTGCTCATTCAGGGTGTGCGTGAAGCCGAGCGCGAGCGTGTCTACACCGACTTTGCCGACAAGGTGGGTAGCTTGGTCCGTGGTGTGGTTCAACAGGTTGACCGCGGTACCATTGTCCTGAAGCTAGACACAGCAGAGGCCATTATCCCCGCTCGCGAGGTTCTTCATCGCGACCGGTTCCGTCAACGCGAAATGGTGCGCGCGCTTGTCATCGACGTCGACAAAGAGGCCAAGGGGCCGCAAATTATTCTTAGCCGCACCCATCCCGACTTCCTGGTGAAGCTTTTCGCTTCCGAGGTCCCCGAGATTACCGAACACATCGTTCAGGTGAAGGCGGTGGCTCGCGAACCCGGGCATCGCTCGAAGATTGCGGTGAGCAGTAACGATGATCGGGTCGACGCGGTTGGTGCCTGTGTGGGTATCAAAGGCTCGCGTGTGCAGGCCATCGTGAAAGAGTTGGGTGGCGAGCGGATCGACATTGTTCCGTGGTCCGCCGACCCGGTTGTGTTTGTGTCTCGAAGCTTGGCTCCGTCGAAAGTTGTCGACGCCAAGGTCGATCCCGAAACACGCAAAGTGACCGTGATCGTTCCCGATGATCAATTGAGCCTCGCTATTGGAAAGCAGGGTCAGAATGCCCGTCTTGCCGCCAAGTTAACCGGTTGGAAGATCGAACTTCATTCTGAGTCTGAGTACGCCACCGCCAGCGCCATGGCAAAAGCCGATGTAAACTTGGGCGAGCTTGAAGATGTGACCGAAGAAATGGTGGCTGCGTTTGGAGCTGCGGGTATTCATACCGCGGTTGATATTGAGAAGGCCGGTCTCGATGCCCTTCAGGAAGTTGAAGGTATTCCGGGGCCGAAGCTTGAACAAGTTTTTGGTCTGGCCTTAGAGGCTCTAGCAGTCTCGCGTGCCGCGGCCATTGCCGAGGCCGAAGCCGAAGCGGCAGCCCAGGCTATAGCTGATGGAGCGAACGACGAGGTTCTCTCCGCTTTTGAAGGCGCGGAGCTCTCTGAAGAGACCCAGGCTGCTTTCGACGACAGCGAAGGGGCGGAAGAAACTGAAGAAGCAACCGATGCGACCGAAGAGACTCCGACCGAAGAAAACAACGACGCCGAAGTGACCAGCAAAGGCAATTCCAAAGACGGAGCTGCCGAGAGTGCCGAGGAAACCCCCGGCGATGAAGCAACTGTTGAGGCCTCCGATGAGGAAGTCGTGACTGTAGATTCAGAATCAACCGATGAAAGTCCTGGTGCGTAAGCACAGGCCCTACCCAGTCTAGGGGGACGGATTGACCGACAAGAAACCGCGTGTATATCAAGTTGCCAAGGATTTCAATGTCTCTAGCGAAGCTTTGCTTGAGATCTTGAAAGGGCTCGGCGTCAAAGCTCGTAGTCATATGAGCACGGTGGATCCGTCTGCCATCGAGTTGATCCAGAAGAAATTCAACGAAGAAAAAGAAGAGGTTGTTGCCGAGGCTCCGACTCCGGAACCCGAGGCGCCAACCCAACCCGAGCCAACCCCAACCGCTCCTATCGAAGTGGGTCCGCCCTCTATGCCGTATAGCAAGCCGGTGACTCCACCTCCGGTGACCCCACCGCCTCCCGCTACGCCAAAACAACCTTCTGCCCCAGCCCAAAGCCGTCGGGTCAATCCACCCCGATCCAATGCCCCAAGTACGGGTGGAGCTCAGCGCCCGGGTATGAGCAACGCCGGACCGCGCCCCACTGGCGGACGCACCGGTGGTGGTCGTCCTCACGGTAAGGGGGGAGCCTTCGGGCGATCCCAACCCGGCCAAAACCGTCGTCGCCGGAAGGTGCCAGACGCACGGACGGTCGCGGACAGCGTTAAGCGGACCCTCGCCGATATCGACGGGGGAGGAAAGTCCAAAAAGTACAAGAAGAAGCAACAACTGGAGGCAGGCGGAAACGTCGCGACCGAAGAGCAGATGAACACCATCAGCGTCACCGAATTTATTACGGTGGTTGCGCTGGCCGAACATCTCGATGTCTCCGTTGCTCAGATCATTACCAAGCTCATGGGTATGGGTAAAATGGTGACGCAGAATCAGCGTCTCGACAAAGAAACCATCGAGCTTGTAGCTCTCGAATTTGAACATGTGGTCGAGTTCCAAGCCGAGCATGGCGCTGAGGAAATCGAAGAAGGTCCCGACGACCCCGAGAAGATGGTTCCCCGTCCTCCGGTGGTTACGGTTATGGGTCACGTTGACCACGGTAAGACCTCGCTCCTCGATTACATTCGAAAAGCAAACGTCGTAGCCGGTGAAAAGGGTGGCATCACGCAGCACATTGGTGCTTACGAGGTGCAGCTCGACAACGGTCGTGAAGTAACCTTCCTTGATACCCCTGGTCACCAGGCGTTTACCGCAATGCGTGCTCGTGGTGCGCAAGCCACCGACATTGTTGTGCTCGTGGTCGCGGCCGACGACCGCGTCATGCCTCAGACCATTGAGGCTATCGATCATGCTAAGGCGGCCGAGGTTCCAATGATTGTCGCCATCAACAAGGTGGATAAGCCCGACGCCAACCCGGCCCTCGTTAAACAAGACTTAGCCAACCGTAATCTCCTGGTTGAGGAGTACGGCGGCACGGTGTCCTCGGTAGATATTTCTGCCAAGACAGGCGCCGGTATAGATGACCTGATGGAGCTCATCCTCCTCCAGGCCGATCTTCTTGAAATCAAAGCCGACCCCGAGCGCCTCGCTCGAGGAACCGTTATCGAGTCGAAGGTAGAGCAGGGTCGTGGAACCGTGGCTACGGTGTTGGTCCAAACCGGAACTCTTGAGGTGGGCAGCCCCTTTGTTTGCGGCGATCAGTTTGGAAAAGTGCGTTCCATGTCCGATGAGCGTGGTCATCGCGTGAAGGCGGCTGGACCGTCCACGCCGGTCGAGGTTACCGGTTGGTCCGGAACTCCGGCTGCGGGTGAACTGTTCTTGGCTACGAAAACCGAGGGCGATGCCCGGCGCATTGGTCACGAGCGGAAACAGCTTTCCGTCGAACGCGGAAGACGCCAGACCAAGATCACCCTTCTCAACCTCAAAGAGGCTATCGATCAGGGTAAGGTCAAAGAGTTGGGTCTTATCATCAAGGCCGACGTGGCCGGTTCTGCCGAGGTTCTCTCGGAGCAGCTTGGTGAGATCGCTCACGAAGAGGTCCGCTGTCGCGTGATCCACTCCGGAGTGGGGCAGATCAACGAAAACGATGTGCTTTTGGCTGCGGCTTCGAATGCGGTCATCATCGGTTTCAACGTGAAAGCCGATCCGCGTGCCACAACTGCAGCTGCCCGCGAAGAAGTCGACATCAAGCTCTACACCATCATCTACCAGGCAGTGGAAGATGTGAGAAGTGCGCTTGAGGGATTGTTGAAACCGGAGCAGGTCGAGCGCAAGAAGTCCACCATCGAGGTTCGCCAGGTGTTCGGTATTTCCAAGTTGGGAATCATTGCCGGTTCTTATGTGAAAGATGGCACCGTCGAGCGTTCCCATCGTGCCCGTCTGTTGCGTGATGGAGAAGAAATCTTCGACGGAAAAATCTCCAGTCTCAAACGATTCAAAGACGACGTCAAAGAAGTGGCGGCGGGATTTGAGTGCGGTGTGGGTCTAGAAGACACCTCCGACATCAAAGAGGGAGATATCATCGAGACTTACATCATCGAGGAAGTCGCCCGTCGTCTTGGGGACTCCTAAGTCCTAGATGTACGTCGGCGTCTACCGCGTGGAACTTCATATCCCGACAAGCCAGTCTTTAAAAGCTAAGCGATCCGTGATCAATAGTCTCAAAACCAAGCTAGCCACTCTGAGCATTTCTGTGGCCGAAGTAGACGGTCAAGATACTTGGCAAAGATCTACCCTTGGGTTGGCTGCGGTTTCCAACGATGTCGCCTACTTAGATCAACTTCCGGATCGCATTGAGTCGATTTGTCTCCGTGAACCACGGGCAACCTTTCTGCGTGTTGAGCGTACGGTGCTACCGGTTGACGATTTTGAGAACGATGCTTGGGGAGACTTTGATGGCTAAACGAACACGTCCTCTTCGGGTTGCGGACCGGATTCAACGCGAAGTTAGCGAGATCATCCAACGACGCTTTAAAGATCCTCGCCTGCCCTTTTTGACTGTGACCTCCGTAAGCGTGAGCGATGATCTCAAGACCGCTAAGATCTTTGTCTCGACCCTCGACCTGAACAAGATCGATGACGCCATTAAGCTTCTTGATGGGGCAAAAGGATTCATTCGTGGGGAGCTGGGTCAGCGTCTCACCATGCGTTTCACTCCAGAAATCATTTTCAAAGGGGATCTGTCCGCCGCTCATGCGCAACGCGTGGGCGAAATCCTCGACAAGATTCACCGAGAAACCCCCGCTACCGAATCGGAAGAAAAAAATCAGGAGGGTGACGAATCTGAGGTTGATTCGTGAACCAAGAGTCCGGTTGGGTCATCATCGACAAGCCAAGTGGCCCCACATCGCGGAAGATTGTGAACCAAGTGTCCCGTGCCCTGAAGATTCGCAAGGTGGGCCACGCAGGAACGTTGGACCCCTTTGCCGAAGGCGTTCTCATTCTTGCTTGGAACAAGGCCACACCATTAGTTCCTTTTTTTCAAGATTTGCCTAAGACCTATGAGGTCGAAGCGGAATTCGGTCGGGCCACCGACACTCAAGATCGCACGGGAACGACCACGGAAACCTTTCCCTGGCAACACTTGAGCCTCGACCAAGTTGAAGAAGCCATGAAGCCTCTCCGGGGCGTGATTCAGCAAGTGCCTCCCATGTATTCTGCGCTGCGGCACGAAGGCACCCGCCTCTACGACCTGGCTCGTGA